>JAFUUT010000088.1 GCA_017477685.1 bacterium
AAAAATTTGAATAAATATATCGAGGGATTAAATATTATAAGACCGGCACTTATTTTTGCATTCATATACTATGGAATTCTTCCGATATTCTCAACATATATGGGAGAAAAAACAGACAAACTTATATTAAAACACCAAACAAAAAACTAAGGCGCACATTTGATTGCAGACCAAGCTTTCACATCTCCTCTTTCGTATCTGATTAAATAATAATCTCCATCTTTTACATATTCCATTGAAGCTTCCTGATAGATTTCTTCATCGGGATCAACAGGTGGCATACCTTTTTTTTCACGCTTTTTATTGGTTTTTATTATTTCTTTATTCTTCTTTCGCTCAGCTCTCAAAGATTTGTTATCATGGACTTGAGGTTTGTTATCCATAGTTACCTCTATTTTAAAAACCGGCATAATAGCAAGCGGCTGTTTAGACTCAATAAGAATTAAAAACTGTCTGTCATCAGATAATGCAAGTTCATAATGCCCCGGAGGAATAAAATTCCCGTCATTATCAGACAAAGTATCAACTAAAGATAATGTCGGATAAGAGGATTCTCTCAACCCGTAGCGATAAACAGAATCCGAGCCTAAAGATTCCCCTGATGTAATTGTCGGATACTGGGGATAAGCCCGAGTTTCAGAATGGGTCATAATACTTTCAACAAACATACCTTCAAGCATTATATTCTCTCCAACAATTTTTTAATGCAGGAATAAATTTCGTCAAATTTTTTACCTAATGCATTATCCGTTCCGACAAAAACTAACGACATATACTTTTGAGAATTACCAAGCTCACCCTTTTTTAAAAGCAGCCTGTAACTTTCTCTCATCAAACGCTTCAATCTGTTACGTTTAACCGCACGTTTGTGAACTTTTTTACTGACAACAAAACCTACCTTAGTCGGAGCCTCATCTTTTTTTAATATTCCCGCAAACAAAGTTACTCCACCCGAGTGGGAGGAGTTTTTAACTTTATATGTGGCTTTAAAAGCAATTCTATTTTTTAAACGATATTGTTTTGGAAGCATTACGAATAACCTCTACAATTAAAGTATGAGATCCTTCGCACAGTGTCATTCCAGGGGCTATAGCCCGAAGAATCTCCTGCCGGAAATGACGCAGAAATTATGCTCTTTCCTTAGCAGTGATGGCCAATTTATGACGGCCTCTTGCGCGACGTCTGTTCAATACTTCTCTGCCGCCAGGAGTAGCCATTCTTGCTCTAAAACCGCTGACTTGTTGTCTTTTTCTTTTTGTTCCTTCTAGTGTACGTTTCATCTTTATATTCCTTTTACTATTTATTTGTCGTATAATTCAAATGCTATCGTAAAAAAAATTATTAGTCAACAATACAAGAAGGGAATGGTTAAATATTATGAAGAGAACAATAGGTTTTATCGGATGCGGAAAAATGGCAAGTGCTATAATCAGCGGGGGAATCGGGAAGCACGAGATAATAGCATCGGAAATCAATGAAGAATTTGCACAAAACGCCTCAAAAAGATTAGGTATAAAAGTTTATACGGATAATAAAGAACTGGTTAAAAATTCAGATATTATATTCATTGCAACAAAACCGAATCAGGTTGGGGACGTACTGGAAGAAATTAAAAACCTTGCAGAAAACAAATTGGTTGTTTCAATTGCTGCAGGGGTTACCACAATTAAAATTGAAAATATACTATCAAATTCCCGCATTATAAGAATTATGCCAAACACTCCGGCACTGGTAAAATGCGGAATGTTCGGTATTTGTGCCGGCACAAAAGCAACAAATGAGGATATAGAATTTATAAAAGAATTTTTAGAATCTATAGGGAAATGTATTACAGTAACAGAAACCCAAATGGATATTGTGACAGCAATTTCAGGTTCAGGTCCCGCATTTTTCTATCAGGTTATTGAAGATATGGCAAGAGCGGGAGAAAAACTCGGGCTGGAATACGACAAATCTCTTGAGCTTGCGACACAAACGGCACTTGGTTCGGCTAAAATGATATTTAACAGAGGAGAGACACCTGTTCAAACACTTATTGATAATGTTGCAACTAAAGGCGGCTGTACTTTTGTCGGAATTGAAGAAATGAAAAACGGTAACAGTGCTAAATTATTCTATGATGTTATAGAAAAAACAACCCAAAAAGCACACGCTCTGGGTAAATAAAAAATATTTACAAAAAATGAGAAATAATTTATAATAAACAATCATACTATGGTAGTTATAAACAAGAAAAATACATCCGTATATATATTATTGTATCTCATGTATTTTATCACAGCAATGCTCGTGATAAACGGATGTTTAGCGGACAAATTACTATTAGCATTATGCCTGCCTTTGCTTTTAATTTTTGACCTCACATATTTTCATATACCTGTATTCATTCTTACACTAATTTCACTATATATATCAGGTAATAACAAAAAATTACGTGAAATATGGTAATGTATTTCAGATACTTATTATTTCACTCGGACTTGGCATCTTAAGTGCAATTACAGAATATTCCAAATTCAGACCTAATCACTCAATAAATATCATAGGAATAATAGGTTTTGCCTTGCTTATATTTTTAACAATATATCCGGAGAAAAAGAAAGATACCAGATATTTTCTAATTCCTGCAATTCCGATGCTGATATATATAGTACATTTTGCATGGACAATTGGAGTATAAAGGATGTTTATAAGAGATAACATGAAATTTCAAATATCTAAATTATACATTGCTTTATTTATAAGGTCTTTCTTGTTACTCTCCCCTGTAATTCTTCTTTTTTATCAAGAAAATGGTCTAAACTACAAGCATTTTTTCCTATTCCAAGGCGTTTTCTATATCACATCTATTACCGCAGAGTTGCCTATCGGCTACATTTCGGATAATTATTCAAAAAAATATATGCTGACCGCATCTCTGGGAATATTCTTTGTGGTCGTAGCTTTACTTTATTTTTACAGCGGTTTACACGCAATTCTCACAGCGGTCATACTTATGGCAATATCAAAAGTAATGGTCGACAATGCCACATCCGGTTATATATATGACTATTTAACATACAACAATGCAAATGAAAAAATGACAAAATATTATGGCTATACAAACTTTTATCTTGCATTTGGAACAGCCGCAGCAGCAATTATCGGTTCGCTGCTATACATATACTATGGTTCCAAATTTATATTAAAAATTGAAATAATACTATCAATTATTGCAGTGCTGATTTTGGCATCTTTACCAAATATTTACACCGAAAGAAAAAATAATTTTAAAAATAGAATTGCAAAATTTATATTATCTGCAAAAGAAATCTGTACAAATAATTCTATAAAATATCATATACTTTATTCAGGATTTTTAACGTCCTTTTCCATACTATTTGCACTAAGTTTTCAGCCTCTAATGCAAGGAGCGTTATTCCCGATAGTAATGTTCGGAGCAATTACATTCATCAATCACGGAATACGAGCGCTCTCTGGCATAATATCAGGGAAACTTCAAAACAAATTAGACATACACAAACTGATAGTACCGTTATATTTGTTGTACATATCAGCCTTCATATTTATGATTACTATTCTTAATAATACAAATATAATACTAAATACGGCATTATTAATAATGATTTGTCTGATTATCGGAGTTCAGTTATTATTTTCAATACTTCATGTTTGCAGATTACACAAATACGTGACTGTTGAAAATCGCGGGACTTTGATGTCGTTAAATAACGGTTTTTCACGTTCAATCGCCGCAATAATACTTATTTCATCAAAATTTTTAATGGACAAATTTGATATGCAAGACTTTTACATCGCATCAATTATTATGTTTTTATTGCTTTGCACTCATATTATGATTAAAACCTACAAGGTCACAGACCAATGCTAAAAAAAATTCTGATAATTTTACTTATTTTAATTCTTATGCCCATATATACAGAGGCAAAAAGAATTAATGTCGCTTTCGCAATAGACAACAATTATCCGATATTTACGCTGCTTGCAATAAACTCTATTTTGAAAAATAATTACTCAAATTCGGAATATACTTTCTATATAATAGAAAACAATATTACCCCCAAGAATAAATCAAAAATGAAACATTATGTCACAGATAAATGGAGACAGGAAATAAAATTTGTAAACATAGACATAAGCAAAATAGATAAAGGATACAATTTTTACAAATTCTCAGATAACAGAATTACAAACATCGCAATGGCAAGAATTGCATTAACCGAAATTCTTCCTAAAAATATTAATCGTGTGATATACCTTGACGGAGATATTTTGGCAACAGAAGATTTATTAAAACTATATGAAACCGATTTGAAAAACAAGCCCATAGGTTTAGTCACTAATCTTTATCCCGCCAAATATAAAAATTTCAATAAAA
>JAFUUT010000089.1 GCA_017477685.1 bacterium
CATTTCCGCAGAGCAACAGCAAGAACAAACCGCCGAAGCTATTTTGAGTTTGAGCGGCAAGTTGTAAACGGAGAGTTATAAGTTATAAGTTATAAGTAAAGCAGTTAGGAAAGGCTTTTGTTCCTCACTGCTTTTTGTTCTTATTTAACTTTCCCACATAAGTAAAACATTTGAATTATCGGCAAAAAAGCCTTCCCTCTGGAGCAATGTCAACAACTTAAGCTTTATCGTTTTGATGGTATTTAACATAATAGCGTTTTTTCTTACGTTCAAAGGAACGACCGGGTCTGATAGGAATAACAGCATTAGTTATAGCAAAATAGATATCCTGAAGCAGTTTCTTCTTTTTTCGGTTGGAATCGGTAATTAATAGAAGAATAACATTTTCTTTCAGTTCAGAAATAACGGCATTCACATTCATTTTGTACTGATACTTATTATTTCGGGATTTATTTCGCTTTTCAATCTCTTCCCTGTTCTCCAGAATCATCAAAGACGCTAAATTGCTTAGAAAGAGAGTTGCATAAAAGTCTTGCTTGATTGCCAGCGGAGTAGTACCTGAGAAGTTTTCAAGTTCAAGCTTGTTTTTGATGTCATCGTACTTTGTTTCGATTCCCCAGCGCAAATGATACAGGCGTTTGAACTCTTCAATAGTAAAATTGCCGTCAAATAAATTAGTGATAAGTATTTCCTGCGTACCGTTAATGTCGAACCTAACAACTCTGAATGTTTTTTCGGTTTTATCTTTTTTGAATCGATATGTAATAACGCAGTCATTACCCGAAAAATACTTTTTCATACCACTGGTAAACGAATCATCGCAACGCATTAGGTATTGAAACCCGCCTTTTTCGAGCTTATCAATCATATTGGCAGAGGGATAGCCTCTGTCAAACAAAACAAGATCAGGTTCTTTGATTGTTTGCAAATTTTCTAAATGCTCAACTGCTAAATCGCGTTCGCTGGCATTACACGGAGCAATAATGGCGTCTACAACAACTCCGTTTAAAACATCATAAAGACAAGATGCAAGAGCCTGAATTTGACCTCCGCTGCTTTTTTGTACGCCAAACTCATCCATGCTATCCGGATGGTACGGAAGATTCAATCTGCTTCCGTCCACAGCTAAAAGCCGGTAGCCGGCAAAAGTTTGATAATCGTATTTGGAATAGCAATCGTTAACGGTTACAGAAAAAATGTCTTTGAACGCTTCCCATTTAATGCGCATTCTTCCTTTTGAAAATGCCTGCTGAGAATAAGTGGATCCTTCCTCTTGGGTAACTTTAATAAAAGCCCGAACCGCCGCACGAATGCCACGTCCGGTTTTGTTTAATACCATCATCATATTGTCGGAAAGCCCTGCCTTTCGATTTCTTGTAAAGTCTTTACTTCTCATACGAAAACAAGAAACAAATTCTTTACTCTTTATTTTATCATACACTTTTTGGCAGGTTTTTCCAACTAAATATTTAATATTCATACAAATTCCCCAATCAAGATATTTCTATCTCAATTTTGGAGTCGAATTTCATTTGTCAATTCGCAATTTATATGAATATTGAATTTGTGTTCTGTGCATTGTGACGAGCGTTTCTTAAGTTGTTGACATTGCCCTCGGGGGAAGGCTTTTTTGGCGCTAATTCAAATGTTTTACTTATGCGGGAAAGTTGAGAACTTTACCTTTTATCAAAAACCTTATGGTTTTATCTCGCTTTACTGTAGGGTTTGGTCTTGACCAAACCGCAGGCGGTGAACCTAACGTATGGAACTCAACCCGCGGGTCGGTCAAGACC
>JAFUUT010000090.1 GCA_017477685.1 bacterium
AAATCAGGCTCTGCAAAATAAGACAGAACATACATATCCGGATATAATCGGGCAAGATATGTATAACAATATTATCCAAAGTACAGGTAAAGATGTTAACGGCGGTTTGATCTATAACGGTATTATCGGCTATAGCTCAACTGCAAACTTTTTAACAATCAATAACAAAATGTATGATAACACTATCACTGCAGCAACTGATGTTCGCGGCGGATTGGTTTATAACGGCAATGTATATCAAAATGATAAAACAAACATTGCCAGCTTGACATCAGATATGACAGGCAACAGTGTTACAGCAGGCGGAAATATCTATGGAGGTTTGATTTATAACTTCTCTGCAGGCAGCAATTCGTCCTCATCAATAGGTACAGATGCACAAAATATATATAACGGCACTGTACCAAATGCCGTTAGCGAAGAACCTGGGACTGTAGAACCGGGGACTGTAGAGCCGGGTGAAGCAACAATATGGGATGGAGAAATAACTCCTGCCGTACAAAAGGTTTCAGTATATGATAATCCGGACTTGGTAGAAACAGAGACAAAAGATAATATCAATTACAACCAGCTATTACAAAAAAGAGCAGCCCAAGAAACTGAATTAGTCTCTATTGCCAATGAAGCAATGAATGGAAATTCTAATGAAAAAGCTGAAAAAGACATTGTTACAATATTTAAACCCGCTGTGGAAAAAGAGAATTTTCTATACGAAGTAACAGCAGCAGAAGAAGAAGAAATGAGTGACGCTGAAGAAAATGAACTTCCTGCAGAAAATGGCTGGGAACGTGAAAAAGAAGAATTAACACCAACAGAATTAACAAATGAAGAAAGGAAACCATACACCGGCGAACAAGTAGGAAACAAATGGCCTACCGAATCAGGTTCAAGTGAAGGTAACATTATAATACCCATAGTTGATGAAATACCTTCAACAGAGCCAACAGGTGATACAACTTTCAACGGCATACAAGGTACAATTTCCGGCAACACAATCGCAGCAAGAGATACGGTATATGGCGGAATAATTCTAAACTCAAAAAATAGTGGCTTTGCTATATACTACCCCGGTCCATTAGAAGATATTCCTGTTCCATTAAATACTGCTACTGCGCAAATTAGCCAAATAGATGCTGTTATTAAAGACAACATCATTGAGGCAGAAAATGTACAGGGAGGTATTATATACAATGACGGATTGATTGGTAAAATCTCAGGCGAGATTACTAATAATACAATTAACGGTGCTGGTTCTGTTATTGGTGCAATATTACTCAATAAAGGACAAGTGGGTCTTGGCGATTTGGTTATTGCAAATAACACATCAAATAATGAGGGTGCAACAATATTAAATGAATATGGCAGCGTAATTAGGATTCTTGGCAATACAACCCTGACCAACAACACTTCAAATGGCAAATACGATGATATATTCAATGTTGGAGATATTAATCTTATGAAAAACTCCAATTTGACAGTAACAGGCCGCATATACAGTAATTATAATCCGGAGATTTTGGGGCATAATGCAGGCACAATCTATTTGGATCCAAATTCAACATTGAATGCTGCAAATGAAATAAAAGGTCAAAATGTCGTATTAGAAAATGCTACTTTGAATTTGACATCATTTAAACAATCTGACGGCTCTACTACATATGGCACAATGGACTTCGCTGTTTTGACTGTTGCTCACAGCGGAACAATCAATGCAATAAATAACCATGTCTATGCTCATCAACTGGGTGATGTAAATCTTAAAGAGGGTGATTTGAATTATACCGCAGATGTTGACCTGGCTAATGCTAAGATGGACTCTATTGATGCGGTAAAATACTACAACGATGATAAATTTAAAATTCAGGTTAACGGTTTGAATTTGATATCAGATGCAAAAGATACCAAAACTGAAGTATATTTTACAACTACACTAAAAGACATCGTTGTAAATAATGTCGGAGAAGTTGGCTACGATTCTGATAACAAATATCAAACAACAGCATACTCTCCTATATACAAATACAACGTAGGATATGAAAACCGCGAAGATGCAGGCTACTTTGTATTTACAAGAGGCGCAGGCAACGCATACGGCGATTTTAACCCATCAGTTATGGTATCACCTATAGCAACACAAGCAGCTGCTCAATCAACAATGAACCAAACATTTAACTATGTATTTGAACATGCAGATACATTTATGACATTGCCTAGTATTGATAGAGTTGCTAAGTTGAATTCCAATTCTTATGCTTTGTCAACAGATTACAACGAAAACCTGGGTGCATTAGACATAAATCAAAATAACAGAGGTGTTTGGGTAAGACCATACTCTGCATTTGAAAATATGCCGTTAAAACACGGGCCTAAAGTCGATTTAATTTCTTACGGTACATTCATCGGTTTTGACAGTGATGTACACAGACTAAAACACGGCTGGGCTAATGTCGGAACAGCATACATCGGATACAACGGTGCTCAGGTTAAATATGATAACGTAGATACATCAATGAACGGCGGTATGATTGGTTTGACCGAAACCTTCTACAAAGGCAACTTCTTTACTGCATTAACCGCAACAGCAGGTGCCGGAGTAGCAGATTCAACTACAATGTACGGTCATGAAGATCAAGCCTTCTTGATGGGCGGTATCGGTTCTAAAACCGGATACAATCTTGAATTCAAAGGCGGCAAATTTATAGTCCAACCTATATTATTTATGAGCTACAGCATAGTTAAAGGTTTTGACTATACAAATGCAGCCGGAGTAAGAGTTAACAGCGACCCCGCTCATACGGTACAAATCAACCCTAGTGTTAGATTTATCGGCAACTTTGACGGTTGGCAGCCATATGCGAGCGTTGGTATGGTTTGGGATGTACTTCACGAGTCAAATTCCGAAGCAAACGGTGTAAAATTACCTGAAATGTACACAAAACCATATGTTCAATACGGTGTTGGCGTTCAACGTAACGTAAATGAAAACTTCAGCGCATTTGGACAAGCAATGGTTCGCAATGGCGGCAGAAACGGTATATCTCTAACACTAGGTTTCCGTTGGGCTATTGGCAAAGACGGTAAAGACAAAGTTTCTAATCCGTCAAGAAAAATTTCAAAAAACAATCGAAATCTTTCAATGCAAGATGAAGATAAAACAGTTATCAAAAAATTATCCGTAACCCAAAAAGCACATTTGATGAATACCACAAGAACCTCAATGAACGCGATAATTGAGTAAATTCAGACAAATGTAAACAAAATTCCATCATATCCTCATGGTTTTCTTTCTCATAGGATTGTCCCTCAAGTTCATTCTCTGTTCGGCTTGGGGGATTTTTTTAATCTACTGAGAAGATTTCACGAATATCATCCATCGTAAGCGATTTTGTAATATTTCTGTCGACTGAAATTACGCTGTCAACAAGATCCCTTTTAACCCCTTTGAGTTTTTGAATTTTTTCTTCAACAGTATTCTTTGTAATAAGCCTGTATACAAAGACCTTTTTCGTTTGTCCGATACGGTAAGCACGATCTGTCGCCTGATCTTCGACTGCAGGGTTCCACCAAGGGTCATAGTGAATTACATAATCAGCACCCGTCAAATTCAAACCTGTACCACCGGCTTTCAAACTAATTAAGAAAATAGGTATTGTCGGATCATTATTAAATCTGTCAACTGCTTCTTTTCTATCCTTAGTTTTACCGGTTAGGTATTCATATTTAGTGCCGGTTCTGTCGAGCCATTCTTTAATAATATCAAGCATATTTACAAACTGGCTGAACAATAACACCCTGTGTCCTTCCGAAACAATTTCTTCAAGCATAACTTTAAGCTTTTCAAACTTACCTGAAGAAATAATATTTTTAACATTATCTTTATCATACAATCTTGGGTGGCAGCAAATTTGACGCATTCTGAGAAGCGCTGAGAATATAGACAGCCTGCTCTTTTCAAGTCCGTTTTGCTCAATAGACTTGAACAACTCCTCTTTTGTTGAATCCAAAACTTGTAAGTAAAAGTCTTTTTGGTCATCCGTAAGTTCACAGTATGCGACGTTTTCAACTTTATCAGGCAAGTCTTTTGCAACATCTCGTTTCATACGGCGTAAGATAAACGGATAAATCTGTAACTTTAAGCGTTTTTCAACAATTTTGTCATGACGTTCCATTATCGGATTAACGTAATGAGAATTGAATTCACCCATCGAGAATAAGAACCCCGGCATTAAGAAATCAAACACCGACCACAATTCTTCCAATTTGTTTTCAATAGGCGTACCTGACAGGGCAAGTTTGTGGGAAGATTGCAGCTGTTTTACCGCTTGTGCCGTTTGCGATGTTGAATTCTTTATATTTTGAGATTCATCAAGAATAATGTATCTGAAATTGATTTCCTTTAATTTCGCAATATCACGTCTTATAAGAGCATAACTTGTTATAATTACATCATACTCCGGAATTTTTTTGAAAAATTGTTTTCTTTCTCCGCCTTGAAGTTTTAAACAAGTAAGCTCGGGAGCAAACTTTTGAATTTCATTTTCCCAGTTAAACACAACGGTAGTCGGAGCAACAACTAATGTAGGACAAGGCCCGTCAACTTCTTTTGCTTTTTGAATAGCCGTTAATGCCTGAAGGGTTTTACCAAGCCCCATATCATCCGCCAAAATACCATTCAAGCCGTACTTGTACATAAACCACAACCAGCCAAAACCTTTGAGCTGATATTCACGAAAATCAGCCTTGATTCCTTTCGGCAAAGACAAGTTCTCGGATGTTGAAAATGTTGACATCTGTTCCCAAAACTCTTTGAATCTGTCACTCAATATTAGCTCAACGCCCAGATTTTTAAGTTCATTAATTAAACCCGCACGGAATGTTTTGACAGTGAACCTGTTATCATCGTTTCTATAAACATCAAAAGAATTGAATGTTCTAAGCATCGCATAAATACTTTGAACAGGATATTCAACAAAACCTAAACTTCTTATTCTTGAATATTTTTCATCTTTTTGAGCTGTATCATAAATCTCATTAAAATCTATAATTTCTTCCCCGACTTGACCGTATATTGTTACATCAAAGCTATCAGGCTGTTCGTCAGAGAAGTCAATCTTTGCACACAGTTTGAACGGATTTTCCATAATCTTGAAGAAAGACATGTCATCTTTTTCTTCAAACTTCCATCCCTCGCCCGCTTGTTTTAAATAGTAATTGTAAAAATCTATAGCATTTTCTTTTTCCAGCGCCAAATTATTTGTTTGCATCGGAATAAATTTACAAGCCAAAAGCATTGCATAAGCAGCATTTTCGTGGTCAAAGTTCCTTTTAACCCAGTAAATTATATCTTCATCCGGTTTTTTGACCGTAACATACGGCAATCTGTCATTGGCAGATTTTGTATAAGGAACTCTCACTCCATCATACTCGAAATCTAATGATGCTTTTAAACTTTGGTCATAATCTATACCCATTGTTACTACGTTTATCGGGGGTCTTTCTTCCAACATTAATTTGGATATTTTTTCATCGATTACGACATCCATAACCTCTCTGAGTTTTGGCAAATCTTCATAGATAAACTTACCGCACTCAGCATCTTTCAAATCCGTAAATGAAGATTTTGTTATATTCTGAGGCAGTGCTTGGATAGCAACATTTGTCGGGAACATTACATTTTTATATCTGCCCCATTTTAAGTGTCTTGAAAAATATCGAACTTCTTCAAACGGATAAACATCATCACTATCAGGTCTTTGCCATTCCAAAGACAACAACAAAGTCCCCGGAGTAGCGGAATTGTTTACATACAATACCAACTTCCATTCTTCGTCAGTAAACTTTAACCTTTCTTTAGTTTTTTCATCCAAAACTTCGTCTGCTTTTGCAAGTAATGAGAATATTGTACCGAATTTTGCAATAGGAATATCATACCAACCGGCTTTTTTATCCTGTCTTGCAATCTTGAGCAGCTGCTGGAATATCAAAAGCTCTACTTTTTGAGAATTGTTAAGTTCAAAAGACTTGTCATTCTTTTGTGCTTCCAGAACCCCACGCATAATCGGCTCTATTTGTCTTATAACCTTTCCTGTTGCACGTGATCTGACAAGAACGGAAAAGAAGTTTGCTTTTCTTTTTGCATTAAAATGGAAAATATACTCACCCTGCGGAGTTTCTGTCAATTGAGTATCTTCATCGGGGAATTCAAATTCCATTCCAAACTTTGTGGAAAGCCAATCTTCATAAGCATGCGCATCTATAGCTTTCAGAGCAACAGCAACCGCGTGCTTGCACCATTCTTCTTTTAACGGGCAATTACATCTTGCTTCAACGGTGTTTTTCTTGAAAATTAAATCTGTATTATAAAACTCCTGAAAATTCCCTTTTACTTTTCCCATATAAAAGTTTTTTTCAGGATAATTGTCAAATACCATATCTTTTTGGTGGTATTCGTACCCTCTGCGCCAACTCCCGGCTCCGGCGTGGTCTTTTACGTATTTATAATTGAATTTTATTGTACTCATCTAACGGAGTATATCTCTTTCCTTGGTCAGGGCACTAACTTTCATATAGAACCAATCTATAAACCCAAACTCTACATTAATTATTATACTCATATTAGAAAAAAGTGCAAGAGGGTAATCAAGCATAAAAAAATCTTTTCAAAATCTTTATTTTAATATATAATTCAGGAGGAAGAAGTTATAAGAGGGCTATAAACATGAAAAAATTAGCTTTTACATTAGCGGAAGTACTAATAACATTGACTGTTATCGGAGTTGTTGCGGCAATGGTTCTGCCTAATGTAATCAAAAATTCAGAAAAAAAGACTCTGGAATCTCAAACAAAGCACTTTTATTCCATGATGACCCTTGCAGTGCATAATTACATGGCTGATAACAAAGTAGATGATTTGACAGATACTCCGCTTTATTGCGAAAGATTCGGTGGAAATGAAGAAAGACACCGTTGTAGGCAAGAACTTGATAAATTTGTAGTGAAATATCTAAAGATTGCTCAAGTATGTGAAGCAGCAACAGAGGGACATGCAACCAATAAAAACAGATGCTACAGGCAAGAAGCTAAAGTAATAGATAAAAGCAACTCTAGCCATGGAGAATATACACCAAG
Organism: bacterium; assembly: GCA_017477685.1. Taxonomy (GTDB): domain Bacteria; phylum Cyanobacteriota; class Vampirovibrionia; order Gastranaerophilales; family Gastranaerophilaceae; genus Zag111. Next base: position 7,129 of record JAFUUT010000090.1, read on the forward strand.
ATACATCCTTATGAATGGCTATGCTATTTATATTGATCCACCAGGATATCTTGGAGGGAATATTAACCCTATGAGGCTGACAGTCGATGTAAACGGTAAGGCTGGTCCAAACAGGGGCGGACGTGATATTTGGGATTTGTGGGTACATTATGACGGAACAATAAATGATCGAGTTTTAACTCCTGAATGCGTGTCAAAGAGTGTTTGTATGGAGCGTTTTAGGAGCGGTTCTTATTCTAATTGCTTTACATCATATTTGGGTACCGGATGTTTTGGGCGTTTTAAAGATAACGGATTTAAATTTGATTACTAAAAAGTATTTTATACATATAAAAAAGCCTGCACATTTATATTGTTGCAGGCTTTTTATTTATTGTTTTAATTTTTCTAAAAAGTCTAATGTATAATCAGATAGTTTTCCTTTTTTAAATTATGTGCTAAACTGGGTAATGTAGAGGTTTAAATAAGAGGTAAAAATGAAAAAAGTTAATATAATTGTATTTGCATTATTAATCGCAATTTCTACAGGTTTAGGAGTAGAAAAAGTTAATTCTCAAGTCGCCACAAAACCTGCATATACAACTGCGGCAGTTCAATACTCAGTAGTGAATGCATTAGATATCGTAAACAATCCGCAAAAATACCTTAACAAAAATGTAAAAATAATTGCAAAATTTGATAAGTTTTCTACACTTGGATTGGATTATCCTCCGGTAAACAAACCTTCCGAAAAATATATTTCGTTTTTAATCCAAAGACCGGATGTAACAAATCACAATATTCCGCTGTCCGAGTTCAAAATCTTTCTCAAAAAAGATGTTGCGGAAAAAAATATTGATTTAGATGTCGGAGATGAAATCGAATTTAGCGGGAAAATTTTTTCCGCAGCGCTTGGGGACCCTTGGATGGATGTGGAAGATTTTAAAGTTATAACTAAAAAGAATCCGCAAAAAAAAGAAGAAAAGACTATTGAATACTTAAATAACGATTTTTCCAGCTTGAAAGGTAAAAGGAATTTATATGGAAGTACAAAATGATAAGTATTTAGCAATTCATGGACATTTTTATCAACCGCCGAGAGAGAATCCGTGGCTTGAGGCAATCGAATTACAAGAAAGTGCACGACCAAACCATGACTGGAACGAAAGGGTCTGTACAGAATGCTATACCCCGAATTCCGTATCCAGAATAGTTGATAATCGCAACAAAATTCTTGATATTGTCAATAACTATGAGTACATGAGTTTTAATTTTGGCCCGACATTACTTTCTTGGATGGAAACCTACGCTCCTTTAACCTATGAAAGAGTTATAAAGGCTGATATTGAAAGTGTCACTCAACATAACGGACACGGCAATGCAATTGCACAAGTGTATAACCATATGATTATGCCTCTTGCGAATTACAAAGACAAAGAAACGCAAGTAAAATGGGGAATTCGAGATTTTGAATGCCGCTTTGGACGCAAGCCTGAAGGGATGTGGCTTGCGGAAACAGCCGTTGATGATGAAACATTAAAAGTTTTTGTTGATAATGGAATAAAATTTACTATTTTATCACCGTATCAAGCACTTAAAATTCGTAAAGAAGGGGAAAAAGATTGGGAAGATGTCAGCTGGGGCAATATTGATCCTGCCCGTGCATACAAATACAATATAAAAAGTGACCCGAAAAAATCAATAACACTATTTTTCTACGATGGAGCAATTTCTCGTTCTGTTGCATTTGACGAACTTTTAAAAGACGGAAACCGATTTATAAAAAGATTAAAAGAGGGGGTTTCTGACACAAGGGATTATCCTCAGCTTATAAACATTGCAACAGACGGTGAAAGCTACGGTCACCATACAAAATTCGGAGATATGGCTTTGTCATATGTGTTGAAAATTAAAGCACAAGATGAAGGTTTTAAAATAACAAACTATGGCGAATTTTTAGAAAAATATGAAAGTGAATACGAAGTTGATATCAAGCAAGAATCTTCCTGGAGCTGTTTCCATGGTGTCGGCAGATGGAAAGAAGATTGCGGATGCTCAACAGGCGGACAGCCGGGATGGAATCAAAAATGGAGAAAACCTTTAAGAGAAGCTTTAGATTTTCTTAGAGACAAACTTATAACCGTATTTGAAAATGAAGGTAAAAAATACTTTAACAAGGATGTCTGGGAAGTCAGAAACCTATATATTGACGTAATCTTAAACAGAAATTCAAAAACCATAAAAAATTTCCAAAAAGAACACTTCTTGCCTGAACTGACACAGGAAGAACAAGTTCAAGGGATGGAACTTCTTGAAATTCAAAGGCAAGCAATGCTTATGTACACAAGCTGCGGTTGGTTTTTCAATGAAATTTCAGGAATTGAAACAGTTCAAATAATGAAATATGCTGCCCGCGCAATGCAGCTTGCACGAAACTTTACATCTGAAGATATTGAAGGACCGTTTTTGAATATCCTTGATCAAGCAAAAAGCAATATAAAAGATTTCGGAACCGGAAAAGATATATATGAACGCTGGGTTAAACCTTCAGTTGTATCTTTGAAAGAAGTTGCATGCCTGTGGGGTATCTCATCTTTGTATCAAGATTTTGAAGATGAAGAAGATGTATATTGTTACAGTGTAAAACGAAATGATTATCAGCTTATAGAAAAAGGAAATTCCAACTTTATTGTAGGCAACATCGAGGTTACTTCAAAAATCACAATGCAAAAAGCGAATTTAGTATTCGCGCTTATGCAATATTCTGACGGAGATTTTCACT
>JAFUUT010000091.1 GCA_017477685.1 bacterium
GATAATCATAATAGGTTTGCCGTCAAGTTTTGCAAGCCCGCCGACAATTGCTCTGTCATCAGTCCCGACTCTATCCCCGTGAAGCTCTACAAAATCCGTACACATCAAATTGACGTAGTCTAAAAATTTCGGTCTTTCCGCATGACGTGCAATTTGTATTTTTTGCGCAGGGTTAAGATTTTCAAAAAGTTCTTTTTTGAATTCTGCTGCTTCTTGTTCTAATGTTTTAATATCCCTATCCAAATCCATTCCGGATTCTAAACTCATTCTTTTCAATTCTTCAATTTTCCTCTGAATTTCTATTATTGGTTTTTCAAAATCTAGTGCTGCCATTGTCTTTAAAGGTACTCCTTATTCATGCATCTCTAATATATTGGCCAACACTGCTTTTAAATCTTTTCTCGGGGAAACAATATCGACCTGTCCAAATTTCATCAAATATTCTGCAGTTTGGAAGTCTGCAGGTAATTTTTGCCTAATTGTTTGTTCAATTACTCTTCTGCCCGCAAATCCTACTCTGGCGCCCTGCTCTGCTATAATTATGTCGCCTAGTGTTCCAAAGCTTGCGGTTACTCCGCCAAATGTCGGATCGGTTATGACGTTAACATATAACAATCCTGCTTCATCCAGTCTGGCACAAGCGCAGGAGGTTTTAGCCATTTGCATAAGGCTCAGAGCACTTTCCTGCATTCTTGCTCCGCCTGATGAGGTGATTGCAATGACCGGAAGTCGTAGCTCTATTGCTTTTTCGATAATTCGTGTTACTTTTTCTCCGACAACACTGCCCATAGATCCGCCCATAAAATCAAAATCCATGACCGCAACAGCTGTTCTATGCCCGTCAATATTTCCTATTCCTGTTATAACGGCATCATTTAAACCGGTTTTTTCCTGTGCTTTGGCAAGTCTGTCTTTGTAACTTTCGGTATCTTCAAAATCCAACGGATCTGTCGGTTTGATTTCGGTATAATATTCATCAAAAGAACCCTCATCAAACAATTGTTTAATTCTTGTTCTTGCATCCACTCTAAAATGATAATCACAAACCGGACATACCATATAATTATCTTCAATATCTTTTTTCAGAAGCTGTGCATTGCAATGTACACATTGTGTCCACAAGTCAGGATTTGCCTCAATCTCTACCCTTGCTTCTAATGCTCTGCGTTGGATCTGTGCTTCTTTACGCTTTTCAAACCAATCTTGAACTGTCATATATAATCCTTTGTATTATATCCCTATTAAATATTTTTATTAACTACCCGAATATATTATAACAAAAATTTTTACTTGGCAAAAATCTTAATAATTTCTGAATATTGTACATAATACATGTTATATTCACTGTACTATGCATATTATTTGTTCATGGTTTTTGCCATACTGGCAAAAATCTCGGGCGAACCTAAATAACGGTTCGCATACCTCACCCCTACCCCCTCTCCTACACTTTAGGAGAGGGGATTTAATTTACCCCCTCCGACCTTTACGTAGCGAGCAATAACTGTTATGCGAGAGAGCTTCAAAGGCGGATTTGTCCGAGCATTATTTTTTTTGCGAGTTATCCGCCTTGTACTCGAGCATTACAATTTATTCGCAAGCGGAGTTCAGGTCGGGAGCTTCTTTTTGTCTATTTTCTTGTCGGCACAAGAAAATAGACTGCGGGGGATACGGGGGCGGCAACAGCCCCCGATTACATAATACAGATTTATAACTTGTATTATGTAAATTTCATCCAAAAATAGGTTTTTTATGTTAAAAAGTGTTAAATTTATTAAAAATACTTGCATGCCTTAAAATTTTTTATATAATGATTGAGTACACTTTAAGAAAAGGAGTTTTATTATGAA
>JAFUUT010000092.1 GCA_017477685.1 bacterium
ATATCCGAAAAAAAGCAACAAATAGTTATTTCATATTTGAGTTTGGAGGGAATTTGACCAAAAGCCATTATACAGATTTATCCTTTGAGATTTTCAACTTCGGCACTGAGTTCTTTTATTTGAACTTCCATTTTTGTGCGTTCATCAACAACGGTATTGAAAGCATTCTCCAAAGTTTTAATCTTAGCTTCAAGAACTTTTACTTTTGAAGCACTCGCTTCACCTGTCACACAAGTTTTTTCAAGTTCTCTTTTATATGCTTTCATTTTATCATTTTGAATTCCTAAAAATAGGGCCACTGTTCCGGCTCCGGCAAAAAGTCCAAGAATAAATGTTATCATAGTATAAATACCCACATTCAAAGACTTGCTTACGTACATATTAGAAGCATCAAGCGTATACGCATAACCTTTTAAATAATGAATATCCACCGGATTGGTAATATTCATCAGAGCAATATAACCCATCCCCAATATTATAGCGATACTTATTATAAAAAATATTCTTTTCATCTATACTCTCCTATTTCTAAAATATTTTAATACCTTTTCCAATTTATCATCAGGCGGAATCTCTAATTCTATTATAGATGATGAAAAAGGTTTTGTAAATTTTAAATAAAAGGATTGTAAAACCTGTTCTTGAGTTTTTACCTTTCCCTCTCCCGCGCCGTACAATGTATCATTGTACACCGGATGATTTTTATAGCTTGTATGAACTCTAATCTGATGAGTTCTGCCGGTTACAAGAGTAAGTTCAACATAAGTTGCATCATTTCCGAAATGTTCCAGCACTTTCAATTTCGTTAAACTAGGTCTTCCATCTGACCGTACAGCCATTTTTTTAGGATTAACATTATTTCGTCCGATAGGCTCGGATATTACGTCATTTTCATTCGGATAAAAACCTTTTAAAACTGCATGATATTTTTTTGTTAATTGATGTTCTTTAATAATATTAGCCAAATACTCATGAGTTTTATTATTTTTAGCAATCATCAAAAGTCCGGAAGTATTTCTGTCCAGCCTATGAACAATTCCTCTGCGAAATTCTCCGTTAGTATCGGACAAATTATCACCATATTTATATAACAAGGCATTGACTAAAGTTCCGGAAGTTTCAATAAAAGTAGGATGAGTCAACATGCCTGAGGGTTTATTCACAACAGCCATATTTTCATCTTCCCAGACCACATCCAACGGAATATTTTCAGGCTCCAGCGTAATAAATTTTTCAGGCTCAAGATTTTCAAACTCAACCCTATCATCAAATTTTAAACTGTAAGAAGATTTTTTTTCTTCATCGTTTACAAGAACTTTACCTGACTTTATTGCATTTTGAATTTTTGAGCGGGAAATTCCCTCATAAATTTTTGCAAGAAAAACATCCAATCGCGTATTTATATTATCTTCATCTACAATCAAAAGCATAGGCTACCTGTTTTTATAGACGAATAAAATTATAATTAACGCTGTAACACCAACAGTTATGAATATATCGGCAAGATTAAAAATCGGAAAGTTTATAAAATTCAAATGTATATAATCCCTGACATAACCGTAAACAATTCTCTCATGGCAATTTGCCATAATGCCGGCAGCCAAAAGAGCAACAAAAGAGGATGAAATCAGATGAATATCTTTATTTTTATGCACATACATAAATAGTAATGTAGTCGCAACAATAGAAATTATTATTAATAGCTCTCTGGCATTTTCTAACAGACTAAATGCCGCACCGGAATTTTTCAAAAAGGTCAAACTAAAGACAGGATTTGAGTAATTATGACCTGAAGTTACGCTATCAACAATCAACTGGGAGAAAAATAAAGCCAAAAAGAGCCAAAATACAAAACAAGCTATAAAAAACAGATATTTACATATCGTTGTTTTCATCTTCTTCCTCCGACTTAACATAATTATTTTTCGGAATTACGTTTACTCTCTTCATAATACACGCAAGCCCGGCCATATATACACGCATCGTATCAATACCAACATTCCTGGTTTTTGAAATAGCCATAGAAGAAACAGCATATTCATTCAAGTTATCGGTATTTGCTTTCAGCACACGCTCAAGAACTTGAGTTTCAGGGAATACTCTCAATGGCGGATCGGAATTAACGGCAGGATAAGTAACAGGATCTTGAGAAATAGAGCCTACAACATAAGAATCCGGTTCTGCATCAATTTTTACCGTCACAGTATATTCTTCAGAGGCAGAAACCTGAGAAGGCGCAAGCAAACTTATATTCATAAATCTTGCATCTCCATACAATAAAGAAGATTCATCGGAAATTACAGTTTCACCGGCAATTAGCCATTGCCCGCTTACTTTTGTCAGATGATAAATTTCTCTTGATTTTGAATGTATTTCCCCGGCTAAGGGTCCTATTTCCGTATTATCGTAAACGGTTCCTGTTGCAACTTCATCAATAGTTACATTGGCAAAAGAACCATTTATATCCATAGATAAAATTTTTATTTTGTAGGTTAAATCTGAGCAATCTTCCCATGTTTCTTTAACGCTTTTGAAATATATTTCTTTATTGAAGCCGTCATTATTCATATATGAATCAATGAATAATGGTTTTATTGCTTCAACATCATGTTTATTTGCAAGAGCAATAAACTTTGAGAAGAATTTTTTAATTTCTTTTGCTTCTCTTTTTTCCGTTTTCTTTTGTTCCATTCTGGATACTTTATCTGAAACAAAAGAGGCGCGAGCCGTTTGGAAAGCCGCATTTGCGAATATAAAACATAGTAAACTTAATAAAACTATCTTCTTCATAGGAAACAGTATATCCGAAAAATACAAAATTTTTAATAGTATAAACATAGTAAATTTTATAATTGTAAAGTGACGATTTATAATTTACATGTATCATAAATGCTATTTACATACTTTATATATACAAAAGGGCACTAGTTAAGAATTGTTAACAACATTTTAATCAAAATAGCAATTATTTCTCATGACATACGTTTATATATATGTAAGGGAAAATTCACGAACCAACAAAAGAAAAATTAAAAGATTCAATTACTTAATCAATTAGGATTTAAGAAATAAAACAAGTTTTTTTTATACTCTCTCTCTCTTAATATCCTCGTGTTTATTTAATGTTGCCGTTATTTTAATGGCAACTTTTTTTTAGATTTTGCGTAGAGTGGTGCCGAACGAATGTGAATATAACACGATTATGCGAGAACAAAAATGAACGCAGCTTTGAATAATCAAAAAGCTGCGTTATATTATATAACTATTACATTCTTAATTATATTATGCCCAGAAAATACGGTCGCTTGCGCCCATTTCTCCAATATTTAAACCACTCCTGGAAACTGAACCTGCATGCGAATCTTTACGTGCATTTGCGGCAATATTCAATAATGCAGGGAAGAACTCTTTTATTAAATCATATTTAGGCGTCTTGTATATATCGCGAACCTCCAAATTTTGATAATGTCCATAATCTTTTGGAGCATTAGGGCCGTCATACGTTCTTGAATATACATAAACACTTCTAGGAGAAGTAATTTCTAAAACTAAACCTTCATTATTATTAAATATATCTTTTTTTTAATTGCTCTACCACAGGAGCGTCATCTTCAGAAAGGCTATTTATACTATTTTCATAATATCTTTTTGCTTCCTGACCTTCTTTTGTTTTAGAAAATACGATACTCGCACCAAAATGAGGTGTAACTTGAGATTGAACACTATTTACAGTTAAATTCATAATAACTCCTTTATTTTATTTATAGCTTACATCATAAGTTATAAAATACAAAAAGATTTTTTTTTGCTATTTGAACAAAAAATGTAACAAATCTTAATACTATATGGCATCTTGTCCAAGACAGATAACTGTTTTGAAAAGTTGCGATATATTACAAATTTTCCTAAATACAAAAAGTTTGCTAGAATTTTGCTAGGGAAATGTGACTTTACTATAAAAATTATTAAAAAAGTCATGTGCTTAAACGACATTCACTGAGGGGAGATATATCAACAGCAGTATGGTAGCCAATATAGAAAACTCAATATCAACAAAGGATTTGCTTCAGGAATATACTTGGTTCCATACGACTTTTGCGGATGTAATACAGGAAGCCTTTGACACCTTTTTTGACAAGAATTTTACGGTAAAATTCTTTGGTCTTAGCAAAAACATTAACTGTTTACTGGGAAAAGAAAAATGTTTTGTTACTAAAGTTCAAATAGACAGAGAATATGAAGCATTTTTCAGACTAACGGACAAAGTTATCGAAATAATATTGGACAAGGTTTTAGGTAAATCCAAGATTTCATACAATATAAACAAAATTACTGCTATAGAAGCAAAGATTATCACCTCATTTAACAGGGACATGTTTGAAAAAATCAAGCCTCTTTTGAGTCCTCCAAACCCAAAGGAGATTAAACGAACAAATTTCAACATGATTAATTTGACGTTTATACTGAAAGATTCCGCCCCTGATGCAGCAGAAGCAGGCAGAGTAATAATAACATTACCTGAAGCACTTTTAGAACCTCAGCGGGTAGAGCTTGCCAAAGATATAGTTTCGGAAACAGATTTCCCTGAGAGCAAAACACCTGCAGACATTATAGTCGGTACAACAAGATTTACGATGTACGAAGTAAAACATCTTGAAAAAGGGGATGTCGTTGTATTTGAAAACAGCAGTATTGATAAATTAAAAATGATGGTTCAAGGCGAAGAACTTGAAGTGAATATTAATCCAAATATGAGCATTTTAATACCTGAATATGATAATGAAGGAGAAGAAGAGATGAGTGGTACTCATAATATATGGGACAGTATAGAAGTGGATATGAAAGCAGAGTTTGATGCTATTAAAATCTCATTAGGAGATCTTAAAAGCATTGAACAAGGGCTTGTAGTTGATCTGGCTTCTTTGTATGACAACAATGTAACTTTAAAAGTAGAGGGTAAAGAAATAGCAAGCGGAAGCCTTGTTATCGTAAATGACCGTTACGGAGTAAAAGTTAATGAAGTTATAGCTAAAAAAGATAAATTAGTCTCTGCCGTTTCATCACCTGGCTCAGAAGAAGATGATGAAGAAAATTCAGAATATTCGGAAGAAGATGAAGAAAACGAAGAATACTCCGAAGAAGGAGATGAAAACGAAGAGGAAGAATATTCCGAAGAAGAGGAACAGGAAGGTTCCGAAGAAGATGAAGAATTTGATTACAGCGATTTTGAATTGGAAGACGAAAACATATAATAAGGAGATTTTATAGTAATGGGTGGATACATAATCAATTTTACAGTTTATACTCTTGCAATGTCAGGACTGATATTTTTTGCCTTCTATGTATACAAAAAGGTAATGAACGGCAGTGTTTTACCTGCTAAAAATCATGACATGTATATAGAAGAAACACTACATATCAATCCAAGAAAAAGTCTTATGGTTGTAAACACCGGAGGAGAAAGATTTTTAATAGCATCAGATGTTGATAAAACAACTTTAATATCCAAACTTTCCAACCATACAGCTGCTGCAGAAAAGAAAGAAGCTTCTACTACCACCCAAGATATCAAATTGGAAGAAGTTAACAAATTTATAGAAAAAGTACAACAAGATGCGAAATCTTCTGAAGTAAAAGAGGAATCTCTTGAACAATCAGCAATAGAAATAGGAGAAACCTCTGATATAGATAATCCGGACGAGGCATTGGACAAATTGTACGGTCCAGTCCATCTGGAAGTAATCTCTAACAAAAACCCGAATCCTATAAGAAGAAAACACTCTTACATGTCAAAAAATTATGCCAAAGGGAAAACTGTAACAATAGATGTAGGAGCAGCAAAAGGCGGCAGTGCCTCTCCGATAAAAGGTATAGTTCAAAAGGTAAATAATATATAAGGAAAACCATGGATCAAATACAAACACTCAATCCTATATTACAAATGCTGGTAATGATGACATTATTCTCATTACTACCGTTTGTTTTTTGCTCAATGACAAGTTTTTTGAGATTTATCGTGGTATTTTCAATGCTAAGAACCGCAATGGGAACTCAACAAATTCCGCCATCAATGGTTATAATCGGCTTATCCATAATTTTAACCTTCTATACAATGGGAGGAACATTCCAAAAGATGTATGAAATGGGTTCTGTGCCATATCAACAAAACCACGATATTGTCGGAGCGATAAATGAAGGCTCAAAACCGTTAAAAGAATTTATGCTTAAACAAACAAGAGAAGGAGATTTAGAGTTTTTTGTGAATATGACGCATAAAACAAGACCAAAATCTCCCGATGATATTTCCATTTGGGAAGTTGCGCCGGCATATATAATCAGTGAATTAAAAACATCTTTTGAGATAAGTTTCATAATATTTGTACCATTCATTATATTAGATTTGGTTGTAGCAAATATATTACTTGCTCTGGGTATGTTTATGTTAACTCCTACAATTATTTCCATGCCGTTCAAGTTGCTAATATTTATAGCAGTAGACGGCTGGGCATTGATTGTACAGGGACTGGTTTCAAGTTACAACTAAAAGAGGTAATACAAAGTGATAGAAATACTTTTAGAATACATGGGAAAAGGCTTTTTGATAATGCTTGCAATATCAATGCCATGCGTACTTGTTGCTGCGGGTATCGGTTTGGTTGTAGGTATCTTGCAAGCTGTCACACAGGTACAAGAACAAACTATTGCAGCTGCACCTAAGATTTTGGGAGTATTTTTGGTACTTGTTATCGGAGGATTAGGATTTGTCAAACTTCTGACAAATCTCGTACAAGAAGGTATGGTTTTGGCATTTAATACTGTACCAAAAGCGGATGAATTTGTACTTGATGCAAATTATCATCAATATACAACACCTTTTGCTTCGGAGATGAAAGACCGTTTTAAAGATGTGGATTCTGTTGATTACATTATGCGCCATCCGGGCAAAATTCCATACATAGACAAAACTAAAAAAATAAAATATACTCCGGCAGCCAAAACCGCAATGCCTAAACCTGATTTAGTTGAAACCAAAAAGATATTAGGAAGATAATATGGATTCTTTATATGTTGAAATATTGAAAATATTTCCTAAAATAAATACATATATTATGGCATTTTTCCTTGTATTTGCGAGGTTAATGGGCTTTTTTAGATTTGCACCGATATTTAGCAGAAAAGAAATACCCACACTTGTAAAAATCCCTCTGGCTATAATTATGGCTGTATTTATGCTTCCTATGCTCTCACCCGAAACAGTTATGGCTAAATGTGAATCATTTGCATTGTCTTTAATCCTAAATATTGTTGTCGGAGCAGTAATTGGTTATATGGCAAGACTTGTTTTGATTGCAATAGATTCAGGTGCAGAAATGATGAATATGCAAATGGGCTTGAGTGCTGCAACAACATTTGATCCTTCCACATCCGCACAAGTTTCATTAATGACAAAAATTGTTTCATTAATGGGCTTGCTTATTTTTATCCAAATCGGCGGGGTTTATTGGCTTATCAAAGCACTTATGAAAAGCTTTGAAATCTTCCCGATGTATCAAATCTTCATCCCTCTTGCAAAACTTGCCAGAATGGATTTGCTCATAAAATTATCCTCCAACACATTGTATATGGGGCTTCAAATCGCATCACCGATATTACTTGCAACATTAGCACAAGATATAATTTTGGGTGTAATTTCAAGAACAGCACCTCAGGTAAACGTATTCCAATTAAGCTTCTTATTCAAACCGGTTCTTGGTGCAGCTATAATGATTTGGATTTTGCCAATGCTTATGAACATTATAGAGCAATACTTTATAACCTTCTCAACCATCCTATAAGTTAAAATATGATATAATGATGTTATGAATGATAAATTAAAAGAAACATTAAAACTGTTACCGGAGCTTCCGGGGTGTTATATATATTACAACTCTGACAATGAAATTATTTATGTCGGAAAGGCCAAAATACTTAAACGCAGAGTCAAATCATACTTTAACCGTAAAAATCACGACAGTGTTAAAGTTAATGTTCTTGTATCCCAAATAGACCATATGGAATACATCATTACAAACACAGAAGTAGAAGCTCTGATATTGGAAAGCCACCTTATAAAAAAACACAAACCGAAATATAATATACTTTTAAAAGACGATAAAAAATATCCGTATTTTTTAATTACAGATGAAGATTTCCCAAGAATTCTTATTGTAAGAAAAAGAAATATGAACAAACTCAAA
>JAFUUT010000093.1 GCA_017477685.1 bacterium
AATTCTACGTATTAAAAGAAGAAAATGATGAAGACGGAATGCTATTATCATTAAAAAGACTTGCATTTGCTCAAGCTTGGGCTCAACTTAATGATGCAAAAGTTCAAGGCGATACAATCCTTGCAAAAGTTGTTTCAGTTGTTAAAGGCGGTGTATTAGTTGATGTAGCCGATTTAAAAGGCTTCATTCCATCTTCTCAACTTAGAACAGGAACTCCGTTTGATGGTTTATTGGATCAAAAAATCGAAGTTAAAGTATTGGAAGCTGATCCTAAGAAAAATAAACTTATCTTATCTCAAAGACAAGCTATCGCAGAACAAAGAGATCAAGTTGTTGATAACATCTTATCAGAACTTCAAGAAGATCAAGTTGTTAAAGGTGAAGTCGTAAGAATTGCTGATTTCGGCGCATTTGTTGATATCAACGGAATTGACGGATTACTTCCGATTTCGGAAATTTCTTGGTCAAGAATTAAACACCCATCCGACGTTATTTCTTTAGGCGAAACAATTGAAGTTAAAATCATTAAGATTGATTCTGAATTAAAGAGAATTTCATTATCATTAAAGAGAATGGGTGAAGATCCATGGCAGCAAATTGAAGGACAATTCTCAGAAGGTCAAGTTATCACAGGTACAGTAAACAAAGTTACAGGTTTTGGTGCATTCATTAACATCTTCCCTGGAGTAGAAGCTTTGTTGCCTGTTTCTGAAATGGCAGAAGAAACAATCAATCCGTTCAACAAATTCAAAGTCGGCGACAGTGTAGAAGTTCTTATCAAGAAATTTACACCTCAAGAACACAGAATTGCATTGAGTATCAAAGATATAGGCAAAGAAGTTGCTGAAACAGAAGCTCCTGCAGAGGAAGAAGCCACAGAAGAAGCTGAATAATTAATATAATTCGACATAGAAAAAGACCGAAGAACTCTTCGGTCTTTTTTGTCAGCAAAAAATATTTTGTTTGGTTTTAATACAAATATGAATTATTATGCAAAACTTATAGCTTACCTCAAAACTCCTTCCAAATGTTACATTCCGAAATGTAAAGCAGAATGTTGCACAAATGTGCCCTTGCCTGAAGGATTTGTAGAAAGCAAGCGAGGGAGAATTCAACGCCCAATATTATATGCAGCAAAACTGGGTAAAAATTCCCCTTCAGACGATTTTGATTCATTTATTTACAATACAACACAAAACCCTATTCAATTAATGAGAGTAAACGGCAAAATTAAACCGATAATTCCTCCGGAAATACTGGAAAAAATGGATCCCCTGCCCTTAGATTCACAAATTGCATACTTACGCATTATATATAAACCGTATGAAAACTATTGTCCGTTTATGACCAAATTCCGCAAATGCGCAGTATATGAAGAACGTCCTGCAATATGCCGAGAATACGGAACACTGACAGATAAACAAAATCAATGTTCCCTAAAAGCATCCCCGCTTGAAATAATTAAGGATTTTATTGAAATAGCGAAATTCGCACTCCTACATCCTTTTAAGAATCCATATAAGTAACAATCTTTATACCTGAACTTGTACCAAGTCTTACCACACCGGCTTCTATCATAGCGATTGCGGCTTCCTTATCCCGAATTCCGCCTGATGCTTTTACTTGTAATCCGGCATCTTTTACAGTTTGATACATAAGTTTTACATCTTCGGCTTTTGCGCCAACGCCGCCTTTCACAAATCCTGTTGAGGTTTTTACTAAATCAGCTCCGCCCTCGATAGAATATTTACAAGCTCTTACTATTTCTTCTTTAGTTAACAAGTCTGTTTCAATAATTACCTTCAAATTATGAGTGCCGCATGCCTGTTTTATTGAACGAATTTCATTTACGACAAAATCTTTATCATCATCTTTCAATTTTGTTAAGTTTATAACCATATCAATTTCATCCGCTCCGTCTTCGATTGCTTTTTTTGTTTCAAAAACTTTTACTTCCTTTGTATTCGCGCCCAGAGGAAAACCGATAACGGTAACAATTTTTACATCACTATTTTTAAGATTTTCTTTTGCAAGCTTTACATAACAAGGATTAACACAAACACCCAAAAATTTGTGTTCTTTTGCTTCTTCAAATAATTTTATCAAATCCTTTTCAGATGCATCTTGTTTCAAGAGTGTGTGCTCAACATATTTGTTCAAATTTTCCATAAATACTCTCCTTTTATAAGATATTTTCCAAAATTTCAGATATTTGATCCGAATGATTTAATATAAAATAGTGCAAACCCGGTACCCCAAATTCAATCAAATCCTGACATTGGTTTATACAAAATTCTGCTCCTATTTTTTTAGCATCATCAGGATATTTTTCAAGTTTTTCTCTCAATTTTTTAGGGAATGTTACTTTTGTCATTGAAATCATTTTCTCAACTTGAGAAAGACTTCTTATCGGCATAATTCCGGGAATAACAGGAACTTCTATCCCCGCCTTGCGTACACTCTCAACATAATGATAATATTTGTCATTATCAAAAAACAGCTGAGTAAATATCGCACTCGCCCCCGCATCAATTTTGCGTTTTAAATTTTTTATATCCTCATGAGCATTTTTACTCTCAGGATGAGTTTGCGGATATCCTGCAACTCCGATAGACAGCGTTGTTTTTTCCTTGATAAATTCAACAAGTTCATTTGCATACTCAAAATCTAATTCTTCCCGTTTGATATAATCAGGTATATCTCCTCGCAGTGCAAGTATATTCTCAATTCCCAGATTTTCGACAGCGGTAATATGTTCTTCAACTTCATTTTTCAGAGATGATACGCAGGTAAAATGAGGCATAAGATTAAATTCCAAATCTCTTATGCTTTTCATATCTTCTATTGAAAACCTGTTTGCTCCGCCATTTGCACCATAAGTCAAAGATATTAAAACAGGTTCAAACCTTTTTAATAATCTCAATTCTTCGTATAAAGAAGAAATGTCATTTCCTTTGGGAGGAAAAATTTCAAAAGAAATCTTCGGGCCAAAGTCTGCTATATTTCCAAAACTTCTCTCCTGATATAATTCTGATAATTCCATATCAGAATTATATCACAGAAAGATGTTTATATTTATCTAGGCTCTTTGAAACACATCCCCTGCATGTCTTTGAGGTACAAGCTGAGATGTATTGTTCTGAGCTTCAAAAGTGTCCATACCTGTTTTATTTACGGAAGCAGCGTATTCTTTTGCAGCATCTTTAGTTTCAAAACGACGAATAAAACCTGCCCCTCCTAGATACCCTTTTTTAGGGTTAGCTGGTCTGACATTAACTAAATAAACACCGTCTTTACCTTGTCCCATATAAATTGCTTCTACTGCCATTTATACCTCCTTTTAAATTACTACAATCATAGCATAAATATAGGATTTTCGCAACTAATACAAGATATATTGTTACAATTTAACACATAACGGATACTGATATTATTATATTTTATTTATGCTATAATACCCGTAAGGCTGAGAAAGGGAAATTATGGCAGATAACAGAATTTATTTTGTAGATGTTACAAACAGAGATGGTGTTCAAACTTCAAGACTCGGACTTGCAAAATTGCAAAAGACCATCATAAATCTTATGTTAGACAGTATGGGAATTACACAATCAGAATTTGGTTTTCCGACAACAAAACACGAGCTGAATTATTTGAATGCCAATTTAGAACTTGTAGAGCAGGGTGTTATCAAGACAACAAAACTTTCCGGCTGGATGAGAGGCATTGCAGCTGACGTTGAAGAATCGTTTAAAAATGTTCCCCAATTAAAGTATGTCAATTTGTCACAATCTACATCAGAACAAATGATTAATGGTAAATACATGGGCAAAAAGACCCCTGATGACATTATAAAAATGACCAAAGAGGCTGTTGAATGCGCAGCGGATAAGGGGGCTAAAATTATCGGAGTGAATGCGGAAGATGCCTCTAGAAGCGACATTGAGTTTTTGATTAAATATGCAAAAGAGGCTAAAAAATCAGGTGCGCATCGTTTTAGATACTGCGATACGCTTGGAGGTGAAGATCCTCTGACAACTTACGATAGAATTTATAAAATAGCAAAAGAAATTCAAATGCCTGTAGAACTCCATTTTCACAATGACTTGGGCATGGCTGCCGCTTGTTCTATTATTGGTGCAAAAGCTGCAATCGATGCAGGGGTAGATGCATATATAAATACAGCAATCAACGGAATGGGTGAAAGAGCAGGTAATGCGGATTTGGTATCTTGCCTTTTAGGCTGTTTGAAATCTGCAGGTTTCCGAGGGAAATACAAAATTGATGAAAACATAAAACTTGACAGAGCCTGGAGAATTGCAAAATATACAGCATACGCTTTCGGAGTTCCGATTCCGATGAACCAGCCTGCTGTCGGAGATAACGCATTTGCTCACGAATCAGGTATTCACGCTGACGGGGCTTTAAAAGACAGAAGAAACTATGAACTGTATGATTTTGAAGAATTAGGACGAGGAGAACCTGAAATTATTGAAACCGGACGTATGATTACAACAGGAGAATACGGCGGTATTAAAGGTTTCAGAAACGTATATAACAATCTTGAACTTGAATTCAAAGATGAACACGAAGCAAGAAATATTCTTGAACTTGTCCGCTACGCAAATGTACATACTCAAAAGCCTCTAACAACAAGTGAATTAAAATTTATATATTATTATCCTGATATAGCAGCTAAGGTAATGACAGTTTCACCTTACTATGAACCGATAGGAGCTATTAAAGAAAGAGTTGAAGCCCAAAAAGCGAGCAACGAGAAACAAAGTGTCATATAAATTCTGTTAAATAAGATTTGGAGATATTATGAGAAAGAACAATGGTTTTACACTCGCAGAAGTTTTAATTACATTAGGAATTATAGGTGTTGTTGCAGCTTTGACAATACCGACCTTAATTTCAAATACCAATTCCAGAAGATTTGCAAGCCAATTTAAAAAATCACTATCAACAATAAAACAAGCTATTTTGCTTGGAGAAGCGAATTATGATGTAGCTTTAAGCAACCTTAATGCAACTTGCGGGACAAACGGAGCAACAGATAGAATAGAGGATATGACGATTTGCGGCTTATTCAATGCAACCTTAGCCGGGGCGACATTTATCCCTCAATCAACAATCGCAAGAGAAAGAGAAGTATACCGAGAGATTTCAACTTGTGGTATAGGTAATACTACCATAGGCTACACACTGGCTGATGGTTCTTCTTTTTATATTACACAGGGTTCGAACTCTTGCACAAAAGAAACTCCTTGCTGCGCATTCATAGATGTTAACGGAAAAAATAATCCAAACAAAGAAGTCTCAGGAGTAGAAGTAACATCATACAATAATTTAATAATGCCGGCAGCATACGCTCAAGACTTATCCGAAGATGCGCAAATATATGTACCTGAAGATTCTCAGCATATGACAGACGTATACCCGATATATTTGTATGATCAAGAAGTAGTTCCGGCAACAGCTGCAGCTGCGTACGTATTAACCGGGGTGACTAAAAAAGATCATTCCGAATCTCACAGGGGAATATAATATTTTTATTTATAGTATAATTCACTTATGAATATTACACAGGAATTTGATACTATAGCTGCAATATCAACACCTCTAGGGACAGGAGGTGTCGGAGTTGTACGTATTTCGGGAGATAAAAGTTTTGAAATAGCTCGTAAACTTTCACAAAAAGAAAATTTGCCGGCCGGAAGAATTTGCCACGGATGGATATATAACGGAGACAAAAAACTGGATGAAGTTATCATCCTTCCGTTTAAAGCACCGCACAGCTACACAGGCGAGGACGTTGTAGAAATTCAATGCCACGGCGGAATACATGTTATCCAAAAC
>JAFUUT010000094.1 GCA_017477685.1 bacterium
ACATTTATATTAAACCCAAACAAAAAATTTTTTTGCTAATTATTTATGATAAAATTTAAATATGGAAGAAAAAGATTATTTTAGCTACGAATTATTACACGAAGACTCCAAAACAGGCGCAAGAGCGGGAATTTTAACAACCCCGCACGGCAAAATTGAAACCCCAATATTTATGCCTGTCGGGACAAATTCTGCGGTTAAATCATTAACTTGTGATCAAATAAAAGACACAGGAGCGCAGATTATACTCGGGAATTCATACCATTTGTATTTAAGAGCCGGAGCAGAAAGGATACACAACTTTGGCGGTATTCACGGCTGGATGAACTGGGACAAGCCTGTTTTAACAGATTCGGGCGGGTTTCAAGTCTTTTCTCTTGCACACTTAAATAAAATAACCGAAGATGGTGTAGAATTTCAAGATCCCAAAAACGGTGAAAAACATTATATTTCGCCTGAAATTTCTATGGAAATTCAACAAAATATCGGTGCAGATATAATTATGGCTTTTGATCAATGTGCACCGTATCCTTGCGATTATGATTTTGCCAAAATGGCAATGGAGAGAACTCACAGATGGCTTGAAAGGTGTTTTAAGGCAAAAACAAACCCAAAACAAGCACTTTTTCCTATTGTACAAGGGGCATTTTTTGAAGATTTAAGAAAAGAAAGTGCAAAAGTAATATCTTCATTTGAAGCTGTTGGATACGCAATCGGCGGAGTAAGTGTCGGTGAGCCAAAAGATATTCAAAAACATTTCACGGAATTCACCGCGCCGCTCTTACCAAAATACAAACCAAGATACCTTATGGGGGTCGGAACACCTGAAGACCTGTTAGACGGAATAAAAGCAGGTGTAGATATGTTTGATTGTGTACTGCCAACACGCAATGCAAGACATGGTTCTTTCTTCACCTGGAACGGGAAATCAAATATCAAAAACAAAAAATATGAAGATGACTCCTCTCCGCTTGTTGAAGGTTGTGATTGTTATGCCTGCAAAAATCATTCAAGAGCCTACATCAGACATCTTTGGAAATGTCAGGAAGCTACGGCTTCAACCCTGTTATCCATCCATAATATAAGATTTTTACTAAATTTTGTTCATCTGTGTCGAGAAGCAATATTAGAAGACAGATTTGAAGAATTTTATAACGAACATTACAAAAACTTGATATAAAAAAGACAGTGCTTAAACACTGTCTTTTTTTATTTATATATTTATCGTTTTATGCATCTCTGTGACCTGTATGCATCTTGTGGTCAATTACCGCAGCATTTTCGTTTGCTGATAATTTACCGGAGATTACATAAGATGCAAGAACCGCAAGTGAAGCAACTGCTGCTGCAATCTTTCCACCCTTGCCTGCAGATTTTATAGGACTCTTTAATATTTCAAAGAATTTTTTATTTTCACCCATAAGTTTTGACATATTCAAGATTGTTGAGGCTGCAATAACACCTGCGCCTGTTAAAGCACCATAGAATACACCTTTAGCAGTTGCTACAGTCATTGTACCTGCTACTGATAATGCCGTCCAGATATCGGATATCCCGCGAGTTAACCAGTTGCCCGGCTTTTTAGCCTTAGGTTCAGATGATTGTTTTGATTTTATTGAACTGAAAACTTCAGACATTTTGCTGTTAGCTTCCATAATAACATCTGGTTCCATATTAGCAGAAGTTTCTTTTACTGTTCCGTCAGGAGAAATTACGTATTCAACTTCACCTTCAGGAGCTTTTTTCATTCTTACCCACACTAAATCTGATTCAGGAAAATATTTTTTCTCCCATTTTTTATTTTTTAATGCGGCTTGGAAATCTGCAACTTTTTCTTCGGAAATTAAATTTCTTGATTCGAATTTATCTTCACTAACCTGTTCTGTCATAGGATTTGACAATGGAGGAGCTGCAGACTCCTGTTCTTCTGCTGCTTTTGGAGCAGATACTGCATTACTTGAAGAATTTGGATTACTTACCATTTCTTCTAATAAATTTGCTTTGAAATTTACAACCGGACTAAATGCTACCTTCATATTCACACTCCTTTGTTGTTAATTATAAAACATGTAAAGCTAAAAAATTGCCTATTTGTTAAGAAAAATTTACAAACCAAATAAAGATAATTGCGGGACATCATCTTCAGATGCACTTGTTTTCTTGCGAGAAGCTAAATTTG
>JAFUUT010000095.1 GCA_017477685.1 bacterium
ACCGTTATCGGTGAAACCTCTAATCCGTTTAATAATGAACTTGTTGCAATGACTGTATAAAGGGGTAAATATACTGTAACTAATAATATATGTAAAAACAAGACCGTCATAGAAAAGTGACGGTCTGTTTTTGTTTATATTAAAAAAGCTTATTACTTCAAGCCTTTAGATTCAGCATATGCATCATCCATTTGTCTTATGTACAAGTCTT
Source organism: bacterium (assembly GCA_017477685.1). GTDB lineage: Bacteria > Cyanobacteriota > Vampirovibrionia > Gastranaerophilales > Gastranaerophilaceae > Zag111. The sequence continues at coordinate 212 of JAFUUT010000095.1, forward strand.
TTAATATTTCGTCATTACATGCTGATACATGAACATCAATCAAATGGCGTTCGTTATCATAAGCACCAAGCAAGTTTTTCAACAAGATTGAAGTACCTTTTTCTAAGTAACCTTCAGCCGCATCACCATCATATACGTATACACCTTTATCATTTCTTGTATATACATTTAAGATTTTACCGTCAGCTGTTGTTTGGACGAAGCGTTGATGTGTTCTTTCACAATCAGAAAGATCTGCCCATTTGTTACCTGTATTGTTTTCATATTCCTCAACAAAGTAGCCTCTTGGAGAAGTTATTTTCTTTCCGCTTGCAGTTTCAACTGTGAAGCTTGATGTAGGAATTCTGAAAACAAGTGCACCATATCCTTGAAATTCTTTCTTGAAATTAAGAATTTCAGTTCTATAAACTAATCTGTTTTTGTTTGATTCCAAAAGATCAATATCACCTTTTTCAATATCGTTAAGTTCCCAATTGTGTTGAGCAGTGTAGTGGATGATATTACGATTAGTTGAACCGTCAAAAATGTTAGCTCCGTTTGTTCCGTCTATACCCCAGTTAGAAAGGTTTTTCATGATTGAATCCAACGGAATAGGTCTAACAAAATGATCTCTCCATTTTACAATTGTGTCATGTGAAACATGGTAGCTTCCTGTATCTACATAACATGTATCATGTTTTGTTCTATCAATGTAGACAGTATCTCTAATTGTGTCTCTGCCGCCACATCCGCCATTGCCATTTGTATTTACATTAACATTAACAGTATCATTTACAATAGCTTCAGCATGAGCATATGTTGGTTCATCTTCACAAGATGATAACATCGGTCCTGCAAGTGCTAAAGATGCTGCCGGAATTAACAACCATTTCATTCCGCGTGATGATTTGTCATCACTGTTACCAAAATAGATTGAAGCTTTTCCTTCTTCAGGTTTTTCCGGTTGTGGAGCCGGTGCAGGAGCCGGTGCCGGTTGTGGAGCCGGTTGAGGCTCATTGTTCATCATAGTGCGCGGTTTGCAGCATGATAAACCACTATTAATTGAATAAACTTGCATAATTATGCCTCCTATAATTTATTTTCTCTATGCATTTTCTCTTATACATGCTTTAAAACAGAACATAAAATAACTTGCTAGTATTTTATCCCTATATTAATATAGGATAAAACAAAAACAGGCTATGTCTATATTTGAGGCACAAATATACCTTAATATATCTTAATATATATCTATTGCTGAGCAAGTTTTTCGCGGACTAATGTTTCAACTTGAGCCAATATATCAGGATTTTGTTCTAAATATTCTTTAGCTTTTTCTCTGCCTTGACCCAATTTTTCGTCATTAAAACTAAACCATGCACCGGCTTTATTTATAATATTCAAATTGACTGCAACATCAAGAATATTACCGATTTTAGAAATGCCTTTGCCAAAGATAATATCAAATTCCGCAGACCTGAACGGAGGTGCAACCTTGTTTTTCAAAACTCTTACTCTTACGTGAATACCAACTTCACCGTCATCACCTTTGAGGGTTTCGGTTTTTCTGATTTCCATACGCACAGATGAGTAATATTTCAAAGCGTTACCGCCTGTTGTTGTTTCAGGGTTTCCGTACATTACACCAATTTTCATACGCAATTGGTTAATAAATATAACTGTTGTGCTTGTTTTACCAATAATACCTGTTAACTTTCTCAAAGCTTTTGACATCAAACGAGCTTGCAAGCCCATTTGTTGATCTTCCATAGAACCTTCTATTTCTGCTTTCGGAACCAATGCCGCTACAGAGTCAACAACAACAATATCAACAGCACCGGAACGGACAAGTTCTTCCGTAATATCAAGTGCTTGTTCTCCTGTATCAGGCTGAGAGATAAGCAAATTATCAACATCTACACCAAGATTTCTTGCATATTCAGGATCAAGGGCGTGTTCAGCATCAACATATGCAGCAATACCGCCTTTTTTCTGGCATTCAGCAACAATGTGCTGAGCAAGTGTAGTTTTACCGGAAGATTCAGGCCCGTAAACTTCAATTATACGTCCGCGAGGAACACCGCCAATACCTAAAGCAACATCCAAAGACAGCGCACCTGTTGGAATAGCATCAACGCTGACAGTAGCCTTGTCGCCAAGTTTCATAATCGAACCTTTTCCAAAATCTTTTTCAATTTTTTCAATTGCAAGTTTTAGTGCTTTATTTCTTTCTTCGCTAATATTTGCTACAGGTGCTTCTTTTGTCGCCATAGTTTTTTCCTCTTTCAATTTTATATTACACATTTACACAAAATAAGGAGATTCTTCGGGATAAATTCTTAGAATGCTCGGCGAAGAATCTCTTATTTTTTCAAACTATATCTATCATACAAGCGTTATGCAGATTTTACATACAATTTTACACAACGCAAATTGTCGATATATTTACCCCTACTCCCAAACGTATACTTCTTTTTTCTTGTAGAAACCTAAACCAACAGGTCTGTAGCTGTTGAGTTCATTTTTCAACTGGTATACTTCTTTATTCAAGTCTACAATTTTTTGTTTCAAAGTTTCATTATCTGTTTTGCAGCGAATTAATTCAACTACAACATCATCCATTCCTTCAAGTTTTTCATCAATAACTTTGGAAATTCTATCACTCAACTTTGTTTCCAATTCTTGTAATGAAGACAAAATATTTTTAATAGCAGTACTGCTGCTCATTGATGTGCTTGAACCAACTGTTGCAGGAACTTTTGGAGCAATCGGATTTGAAACAACACCGTTAACTCTTGCCTGAACTTTTCTCAAGCTTTTAACTTCATCATATGAAAAATATGTGTGTCCTTTTTCATTTTTTCTTGGTCTGATATCGGCTTTCTTACATAGTTCAACAATTTCTTTGTTGTCTGTTCTCAAGATAGTTCTAACCTCTTGAGGAGTCAAAGTTCTCTCTTTTAATTTTTCTTCTATCATTCTTATTTATCCCTTAAAAAAAACATTCCCACTTTCATTCTATAATATATTTTTTTAATAGACAAATACTTTTTGTGTATTCATGAAGAAATGTAAAGATGAATTTTTTATATTAAAAAGCACCCTGATATAATCAGGGTGTTTTAGGATAAATTTAGAAATTTTTAATCAGAATGTTTAATGAAAAATCCTTCATTCATATTTATAAAATCGGTGTCATCTGCTGCGGATATCTTGTCATTTGAATCATTGTGAATTCTGCTATTCAATACTTTGTGATCTGAATGGTTGAAAACTCTCACCGTATCACTTCCGCCACCGCGCGTGTCAACATCAAAATCATCACAATCGGTTAAATGATAATAATCATCCTTATTTGAACCTTCAATTGTGAGACCTGTTATGCCAAAAAATCCTGTTCCTGATTTCATTGCATCTGCTTGGGAACCCCCTGCATAACTTCCGGTTTCAACGGATGCATGAGCTTCAGCTTTTTGATCCTTAAATGTTATTTTTGTTCCGTTATTTAAAAATACACAATTTAGCTTTTGTCCATTTTTGTATTGTACCATTGACTCCTTGACATCATTTTTATCAAAAGCAACATTACCGATATTAATTTTACCAACTTCCATTTGATACTCCTTTCTTAAATTTTATGCTCGAACTTCGTATTGTTTATGTCTGCTGTTATCACGCGCATCCGCAATTTTATCTCCGATAAAACTGCTCTCGCCTTTCCCTGCTATAATATCCGCAACCACCGCATATGGCCCCAGTAATATTGAACCAAATGAACGCAAAAAACCCTTTTTAGGTGCATCCATTCCAAATTGTTCTTTAAATGCGTCTTTTGCAGCATTTTTAATTTCTTTTTTGGACATATCAGGATTTGCAGCCTGTAAATCCTCCATTTTTTGTTTCAACCATGCTTGTGAATTATCATAAGAAATAAATCCTTTTTCACAATACTGCGCACGAATATTTTCTTTCTCCGCTTTCAGCGCTTGTTTTAATTCTTTGCCTTTAAGACCGCTTTCTTTTAATCTGTTTTCAGCTTCTTTAAAATCAGCTTTCATTTCTTTGTTGAAATCTTTGCCGCTTTTAACTTCTTTTTCCGCTTTAACCTTACCGTTTAAGGCATCACCAATATTAATACTTGCAGATTTTGTTTCTGCTTTGGCAGCAGGCGTAGAGGAAGATGTTGAAGCGGTTGTAACATGCGGATTTAAACCGTTTACGTTTTCCATTTTTTATACTCCTTTCATTCGTAATAGCACTCACTCAATTAATAATAGCTAATAACAAGTATATACATGTTAAATAACGGTATTTTTTATTTAAAATTGATAGATTTTGCTAAAATCTTTACATTTTTTAACAGTTATTAACACATAAAATTATGCTGACAGTCATTAGAAATTTGTTAATACAAGAACTATAATTGTTAATTATGGATAAAAATTTTGAGCTTGAAAAACGCTTTGGGGCAAAACTTGCTTATATCAGAAAATCAAAAAAACTATCTCAAATGAAACTTGCTGAAATTGTAGATATGAATTTTAATTATATCGGGCAGATAGAACGCGGAGAGGCAAATGTTACAATTAAGACCATGAAAATTTTAGCGAATGCTCTTGATGTTGAATTAAAAGAACTTTTTGACTTCTCATTTTAAATTAATAATGCATATGTAGATAAATCAAATGATTTTATATTTTATTGTTTAAGGTAGAATATAATAAGAGTAGTGAGGAAATATTATGTATCAAGGATTAATTAATGAATATAGAGAATTTTTACCGGTATCGGACAAAACACCTGTTGTAACACTCAATGAGGGTAATACACCTTTAATAAAAGCAGATAATTTGGCTAAAAAAATCGGACTCAATGCTGAAATATACCTGAAATTTGAGGGTTGTAACCCTACAGGAAGCTTTAAAGACCGCGGAATGACAATGGCTGTTTCAAAAGCCAAAGAAGAAGGCTCAGGAGCAATAATTTGTGCTTCAACAGGTAATACTTCCGCTTCTGCTGCCGCATACGGTGCTAAGGCAGGACTAAAAACATTTGTCTTAATCCCTGACGGATACATAGCTCTTGGAAAACTTTCGCAAGCAATGATGTATGGTGCGGAAATTATTGCTATTCAAGGAAATTTTGACAAAGCTCTTGAAGTTGTACGCGAAATTTCTGACAAATATCCGATTACACTGGTTAACTCAGTTAATCCGTATAGAATTGAAGGTCAAAAAACAGGTGCTTTTGAAATTTGCGAATCTCTCGGTTCTGCACCTGATTACCACTTTATTCCTGTCGGTAATGCAGGGAATATTACTGCTTACTGGAAAGGCTACAAAGAATGGCATAATTTGAATAAAATTCCGGCTTTACCAAAAATGATGGGATTTGAAGCTGAAGGCGCAGCTGCAATTGTCAAAGGTGAAAGAATTCTCAACCCTGAAACACTCGCAACAGCCATAAGAATTGGCAACCCAGCCAGCTGGAAACAAGCAGAAGCCGCTCGCGATGAAAGCAATGGCATGATTAATTTCGTTACGGATGAAGAAATCGTTAAAGCATACAAACTTATTGCATCATCAGAAGGGGTTCTCGCAGAACCGGCATCCGCAGCTTCTGTCGCAGGACTTATTAAAGTTAAAGACCAAATTAAAGAAGGTGCAAAAATTGTATGTATCCTTACAGGTAACGGTCTTAAAGACCCAGATAATGCAATTAAATACTCAAATGCAGATGTTAAAAAGACATCCTCGGATCTGAACGAAATCTTGAAAGTTATGAATATATAAAACTAAAAAGGAGAAACAAATGTTTCTCCTTTTTTATTAAAGTCCTATGTCGTTTCTTACAAAGCCTTCACCCTTGCTGATTTTTCCGTCGCCGTCCGAATCATTAAAAGTAATACGCGATGATTCTCTGCCGTTTACTTTGCCTCTAAAATCCGAAATAGAAACAATCTTTCCGTTTTTATCTTTTAGAACGTATGCAAATTGTTTTCCGTCTTTTTCATATATATCAAGTGTTTTGTCATCAGTGCGTTCGCCGGCTTTGACTTGATAATCCTTAACATCATTCAAAATAGATTTTAATACATCCTCATATTTAACTCCGATATTTGATTCATATGCATTTTTGTCTGAAATAGCAGTACGATCTGTTATTTTTCCGTCAGAGCCTACATTGATTGATATAGATCCACCATCTTTTATATCAAGTGATAAGTTGCGAATTTTTCCTGCAGAATCTCTATTTATTGAACCTACAGAATTTCCGTTTGAATCTTCATACAAATATATTTTGCCGCCATCAGCAGCCTCTATTGTACTTGCAAGCTTATGACCGCTGCTGATATATGATGAAATATTATTCGGATTTTTAAGTTCATCTAATTTATTTGTTAAATTTGAATTATCATACTGCATGCCCGCAATCTCATCTAATACAGACTTATCTGAATTTGAGGATGAAGATAAACCGCCAAAACCAAAGTTAAATAAACCAAAGCCCGGAAAAGACATATTATAAAAATTTGGCACAAAGAAACTGTTTGAATAATTACAATTAAATATAGATGCACCAAAATTTGGATAAGAGTAATTATTATAATAATTACCGTATGAAAACATATTATTTAATCCATACATAAAAGGCATTCCAATATTCATATTATATCTCCCAGTTAATATTTCCTATATTTATATAAAAAATATATATCGAGAAAAATTGCTAAAATTTATCAGAAATATTAAAAAATGTTAATATTGATTTGCCAAATTTACATAAGTGTAAGCATTGAAATCTAAAGAACCATATATAAGCTTTATTCTGTCAGGATTATCCTCGTCGGATAACCAATCTGCAAACAGTATTTCTTCTTTATCGAAGTCATCATTAGTTTCAATTGCAGGAATTTTGGCAACAAGATAATGTGCCTGATACAAACTTAATATAGGTCTGCCATCAACCATTTCACCTTGAATTTGATAATGACCGACAGGTATTATACCATCCCCTATCTTTAATTCTACAGGCAAAGATATCACAGGCAGAGATGAATCTTCACCATGTTCATCATTAATTAATTCTGTTTCATTACTCTGGCTAAATTCTTCCCCTTTTGGTTTTTTTCTGCGTTCTGCCCAATTCTTCCATTTATTTACCTTAGAATCAATCTTTTGAATAGCTTCTTCAAAATCCTCATCCGTTACAAACTGAGTTTCTTTTGCATTGTTTATTATTTCATCATTGTTGTAGTTGTCCCACAAATCCGTGTTAAAATCCACATCCGCAGCAAAACTTGGGGATATTATAAATGCACAAACCAAAAATAAAACAAACTTTTTCATACAAATATAATAATGTTTTTTCCGAAAAAGTAAAGGGGGGGGAGGTAAATGTATTATCTCTTTTATTTATAATATTTATTTGGTAATATATTATTTAAAAGAGGATAGAGAAAAATTATGTATAAAAAAATTATTGCGGCATTAATGTTAGTAATGCTTATATGCACAGGATGCGGACAAAAAGATGAAGAAGAAAACAACACACTCAACGACATTATGAAACGTGGTCAAGTTGTTATCGGGGTTAAAACCGATGCATATCCTTTTGGTTATCTTGATAAAAATGACAATTATGCAGGATTTGATGTCGAGCTGGGCAAATTGATAAGCAAAAAACTTTTCGGAGTGGAAGGGAGAGCCAAATTTGTTCCGGTAACATCATCAAACCGTATTATGAAACTATACTCAGAAGATATAGATATGGTAATTGCTACAATGTCTATTACAAAAAGCAGAGCACAAATTTTAGATTTCTCTAATCCATATTTTGTTGCGGGTCAATCATTATTGGTAAGAAAAAATAGTTCCGTAAAAAGTTTGAGAGATTTAAGAGGCAAAAAAGCAATAATAGTATTTGGTTCAACCAGTGAACAAAGCTTGAGAGGAGCTGTTCAAAATCTCGGTATTATAGGATATAAAACATATAACGATGCATATCAAGCGCTAAAACAAGGAAAAGCTGACGCTGTTGTTTCAGATGACACTATCTTGATAGGTTACGCACTAAAAGACAATTCTGTAGAATTATTGCCAAAAAGATTTTCAAAAGAACCATACGCAATAGCTTTCAGAAAAGGCCCTGAATCAGAGGGACTTATTCATACCGTAAACACTGTTATCGCAGAAGAAACAAGAAACGGTAATCTTAAAAAAATCTTAGAATCATACGGTATTAAATAATATAAGTATTTATTATATTTTTTACATTTTCAAATACTTCTTGAATAGATTTTGTAGAATCTACCACCTTGATTCTTTCAGGTTCTTGTTTAGCAAGTTCTAAATATCCGTTGCGAACTCTATTGAAGAAATCTTTTCCTGCACTTTCCATTCGGTCTTTATTTTGACCGACTCTTTGCATAGATGTATCTATATCCACGTCAAAAACAAATGTTAAATCAGGTTTTTTATTTTTGGTTGCAAGAGCATTAAGCATATTAATCTGCCCAATATCAAGCCCTCTGCCATATCCCTGATACGCAACAGTACTATCGGTATGTCTGTCACACAGCACAATTTTTCCCTGCTCAACAGCAGGATTTACGATAATGTCAACATTCTGAGCCCTATCAGCCAAAAACAAAAACGATTCACATCTGTCAGATACAACTCCGTCATAATTCAATAAAATCTCTCTGACTTTTTCCCCTAGTCCCTTACCGCCCGGTTCACGTGTAACTATAACTTCATAACCTTTATCAATTAAATAATCTCGTAACAGATTTAACTGCGTAGTCTTACCACAGCCGTCTGCACCCTCAAATGTAATAAATAAACCTCTTTTCATATTTTTATTATAACTCAAATATTTAGATTTGTAACAATATGTAAAGATTATATACAATTTATATAAAATTGCGCAATTTTTTAAAATGGAAATTGTTTATATATATGTAACGAGGTATAATCAAAATCATGGTCGAGAGCACAGAACAAAACTTAAAAATTTTAGAACAGAACAGAGAAAGAGTACATGAGGTTATTGAAAAATCTGAAACCTCTCGCCAGACGAATCCTATCGCGAGAAAGTTGCTGGACTTTAGCTTTGCTAACAAAACCCGCAAATTTTCAGTGCGAGATTTGTTTAAACGATAGACTTAGTAACACGGTTTTATGAGGATCGACACGTACATAAATTTGTACGGTTTGCGAAAAGTTGAAAATGGTTGTACTTCGTTACACCCTTTATAAAAGATTTAAAAAAACAGCTTATTAAAAGCTGTTTTTTTTATTCAATTTCACCATTCAGATACCAGGTTTTACAACCCGTAATTTTTGCATTAACAAATTCGCCTGTTATATCTTTGTCATACGGAATATGGACAATTTTATTATTTCTGGTTCGACCGGTAATTATATTTATCCCTTTATGATTTTCAAAACTCTCAACCAATACTTCCATTGTCCGGCCGACAAATTTTTTATTTGAAGCAAGGCAGCATTTTCTGTTTTGCTCATTCAATCGGGCAAGCCGCTCAAATTTTGTATCTTCATCAATAAACTTATCCGTCCAGCGTGCAGCAACAGTCTTTTCACGCGGAGAATATGCTGCAGTATTTGAATAGTCAAGTTCAAGTTCTTCCATCGCACTCAAAGTATCCAAAAACTGCTCCTCTGTTTCTCCCGGGAAACCTGCAATAAAATCACTGGTTATTGTAACATCAGGAACCATTTTGCGAATTTTTTGAGCAATTTTTGAGTATGTTTCCCTGTCATAACGGCGATTCATAGCTTTTAAAACTTCACTATTGCCTGACTGCATAGGAATATGGAAATATTCACATACCTTGTCTAATGAAACTACAGTTTCTATAAGTTCATCAGTTATATCAGTAGGATAGGAAGTTACAAATCTGATTCTAAAATTTCCCTCAATTGCATTGACTTCTTTTAACAAATCTGCCAGACGATAATCTCTGTCTTTAAAATCTTTTCCGTAACTGTCAACATTTTGCCCCAAAAGTGTAACCTCTTTAAAACCTGAACTTAGGGCATCTTTTACCTCTTTTAATATTGTTTCAGGCAGTCTTGAACGCTCTCTGCCCCTTGTATATGGAACAATACAATATGTGCAAAAATTATTGCACCCCTCTGTAATCGGAATCCAAGCATTAACCGATTTTACACGGCTTATATCGTATTTAAGAGCTTCGGAATCTTCAGTTTGGTTGGTTTCCTCACATTCACAAACCTTTTCACCTTGATTTATTTTCTCAACAATTGCAGGAAGCGAATAGATTTTATGCGTACCCAATACAAAATCCACATAATGTGCACGTTTAAAAATTTCTTTTGCTTTTTGCTGTGCTACACAACCACAAAAACCTATTTTTAAATCAGGATTTGATTTTTTCCATTTTCCCCAAGTTCCGATAAGACTATATGCCTTATCCTCACTCAGTTGACGGATAGAACAAGTATTAACCATTAGCAAATCCGCTTCTTTTGGCTCTTTTGTTTCTTCATAACCAAAATTTGAAAGCATGCCATACATCCTTTCTGAATCTGATTTGTTCATCTGGCAGCCCATTGTTTCTATATAAACTTTCTTCATTGTTTTCCCTTTTCAAGCTACTTATATTCTCTATTATACAGAAAACATAGAACAACATAGCAGAATTTTAATCGGGAATATATGGAAACAAATCTTGTGTACTGCACTCAAGTGCATAACAAAGTTTGTTCATTGTTTCAAATTCAATTTTTTTTGTCTTATCTTTGTATAAATTTTGTATTGTACTATATTTTACACCGGCAATCTTTGCTACTTCAGCAACAGATAATTTGCGTTTTCCTATAATATCTGAAACATTATTTTTTATCATAAGCTTATTTTACAAAGTTTATTGCTATGTGTTGATATATTCCTTTATATCGGTTAATATTATTCTATAGCGGAATAAATTTGAAATAAAACTTAAAAAAGGTATAAAAATGGAAACAGAAAAAGAAAAAATTACAGAAGATGTTTTTGCAAATATATCTTCATATTTAAAAATTGTTGATGCATATATCAATGAACATCTTAACATTGAAGAAATTGTTCATATCGGGCTAATAATTGACAAAATGAATGAAGAAATTGAAAAATTGAAAACATATTATACAATAATCTGATTTGTAAAACGGCATTTGAATAATTCAAATGCCGTTCTTTTTTTAAATAAAGCAGCCCGTAAGCCGTGTTCTGTTTTAGATAATCATCTATCTGGTACTATCGTTGCCGATAGTCTCTAGCGATTTTTCTCAAAGTCGGCGAACAACCTCAAACCTTTGAATTCAATCTTGCATCCGACCTGGGTTTACCTAGCTGATACCTTCCGATATCACTGGTGAAGCTCTTAACTCACCGTTGCACCATCGCCTGTGATATTTGCATATCCATCGGCAGTCTACAGCTTTAACCTTTTCCGCCTGTCAAATCATAGATTTGTTCGTATATTCCGCTATCGCTTCATATACAACGGCGGAGATATTATGCTCGTACCCTGCTCAGTATGCTCTCGCATACTGACACCGGCACTTCGCACCGGCTCACGCTTTCATTTCTGTGGCACTATCCGCCGGCTCGCACCGCCCGGAGTTTCTCCGGAGGCCTGTTCTTGGATGCACGGACTTTCCTCAGACAACATTCATTGCCCGCGATTATCCGACTGCTTTATGGTGTATATTCATCATCATATAAATGTGAACTGTCCAAAACATCTTGACTTGCATCAATTGCTTTTTTAGCCCACGAATCCATTACTTCAATCCTACCGTCAGCATATACTCTCATTTCAAAAACATCATAGGATGATCCGGATGTTCTGGTCTTTTGGGTGCCTTCAGTTTGATTTTTTACAGCAGTTATAATTTGTAATGAATCAGCACCGTCTCTAGGCTGCATCCTATTAGGTTCTGATGCGCCATTCACATCTACAAATATACGAGCATACGCTTCAGGATTACATTTATAACCTTCTTTTTCTTCTGTATTAGGATTATCACACACATCACCAGAACCATTGAAAATTTCTTCGGAAGAATGATATTGCATTATACCCCAATGCATACCGTCTTTTGTTGCAAAACTAATACTAGGACTATCACTACTAAAATCAGGTTCAACTGAATCCTGCGCTTTATCTAAAGACAAATAGAATATTTTATTAAATTTTATTCTCGCATCACGCTCTATCGGGTCACCCTGTTTATATGGGGTTTCAGCATCAGCACCTCGATAATCACTATCCTGAGCTAACCAATCAGAACAGTTCGGATATCTAAAACCGTCATCAAAACCTATTCTTTTAAAGTGTTTCCCGTGGTCGCTAAAGCTTGATCTTGACTTATCCGGATAGCAATCAGCATTATTTATCATATCGCTAACAACATTTTGAACTGCATAGTATGCTCTTTTTGCCATAATAACATTTTGGTCAGGAAGCAAGTTAGAAATAACAGGAAGTAAAATCGCCGCCAAAATTCCGATAACACCTAATGCTATCAAAAGTTCAGTAAGCGTAAAAGCTTTTTTATTCAATTCCATATCCTCCTCGTATAACAATTAAATCTTATATCAATTATACCATATTGCATTGTTTTTTTCAAGATAAGATAACATTAGAACCACTTTTGAAAAAAAACGTAAATTTTTGTTAAGAAAATAGCAAAATAATACATTCAGACGATTTAATATTATATCATATATAACAAAATATATGAGAGAAAGTATAAACACGCAGATTTGAAATAATACATTTCAAATCAACAGGTAAAGGTAAGCGAGTATGGTCGATAACAGGTCTGCCGGATTTTTCGGTGTAGGCGGAGCATTTAATTTTAAAAGTGGTGATATTTCTGGAACTGCCGCAAAATTAACAGATGATAAAATGGGGCAGGGCGGGGAATATTTTGCTCAACAGCAGGCACAAGAAGAAGAATCCCAAGAACAACAAACTCCATATATGGATCAGAGTGCAGTATTAAGAGCTACACTGAACTCTCTTGCAATGATGAATGTCGCAAACGTAATAAATTCAAACAAGCGAAAACCGGAATTAGAAAAAGAAGAAGAACTTATTATTGACGATTTGAAAGAAATGCTTAAAGTTAAAAGAGTGACTAACCCGTTTAAAGAAGAAAAGAAAAACAAATAACTAGTATCTCAACGGAATTCTGGAACGATTTACCTCAATATTTTCATAACCGAAATTCAATAGCATGCGGTTTGTACTTGTATAAAAGATATTTTCCTCAAATGTCGGCCCGATATTAACCGATGAAACCGAAGTTTTATCAAAGAAATACTCAATATAGGGTACAAATAATCCGTTCTTTTCAACAACTTTGGTTGGTTTTGAATCTTTTACGCCAAAGGCATTAACAATAACAATGCGGTACTCTTTTTCATTTTTGAATTGCGGTGTTTTAAAGAAAATACCAACAATATTTAAAACATCTACAAGTTCAAATAAAATATCAAACAGTTTTACTTTATTGTTTCGTTTCATTTTCAGGGCTTTTTCAAAAAGATTATTCCATTTTTTGAAAATATTTTTAATAATTTTTATTTGCTTTGCCCTATCGTATATTACACTGCCATATATAGGCAAAAATCCTTTTTCACCCATTTCTTTGATAAGTTTTTTCTTGTTGAAACCAATGTTGTAACCGGTATAACTTTTCCCTTTGGCATAATTGTTCCAGAGAGTCAGATTATCATTTTCTGACGAAAAAGAAGTAGTAAAATATTCAAGATTATTTAAAAGTTCTCCGCTTCCGTCTACTATGTGCTTATATTTATCTTCAAAATGTTTTTTTATTTTGTTAAATAAATCAGGATTCAAATCCGGAGTTTCATCTATCAGATTGATAATCAATTTGTAAGAATACGCAACTTCCGCTTTATCATTCAGATAAAGAACATTCGAAAATCTTAATGTCCCGTTAGAAACTATTCCCAATAGTTTTTCCGGCTTTGTATAATGATATATGACAGAGTCATTATCATTGTCCAGAATTTTCTTTATTTTAGGAATTTTAGTTAACAAATCATCATAGTATGACATGCAAAAAACCTTTCAGATATCTATTAATATTATAACATATATCCAAATAGTTTACAGATATGTATTTTACATCAACCCCCGTTGATATTTAGGGGAAAAAATGTTATAATAGCGTATCTGTGAAAACTCGGCAAAAGGAATTTATGGGATTATTTGATAAATTTAAAGAAGTAACAAAAAAAGTTTCAGAAGTTGAAAACAATATTTATAACGAAAAACGCGACTATTTAGAAATATACGAACGCAATCTGGAACTTGAAAAAGAAATTGCTCAAAGGACATCTGAATTACACGATGCAAATAGACGTATGGTCACTTTGCAGCATATTTTGGATATGATGAATTCTTCCACTCCGCTGGAGAATGTTATGGAAACTATAGTAAACAGTACCCAAGGCGAATTCGGGTATATGCATTGCGTTATTATAAAAAAATGCAAAGATGAAGACGGCGATTATATGCGAATTTTGGCGCAATCACATGATGAACTTATTGCCAGACTTAACAGCATTATCGGAACACCGGCAATCCAGACAAGACGATTGAATTACGATAAGGACAGTGCTTTTGCTGATGCACTAAACCAAAAAAGTATTATACAAACCCGCTCAATTGATTTAACACTAAAAGCGGTATTACCTGAATTAAGTCAAGATACTGTTGCAAAAATCTTAACCAATCAACCGATTAGATCCGTTATAATTATACCTTTACTGCCAAGAGAGCAAAATTTCGGATGGTTTTGCGTATTTTCATCTCGAGAAGAATTAGCCGATGCTGAAACAGACTTTTTAGGCTTATTTGCAAAACAAATCGAAATGGCAATAACTGTTGCAAACCTGTTCCAAACAGTTAAACAAGAAGCCGTAACTGATGCTCTGACAGGATTATATAACAGAAGATATTTTGAAGAAGAAATGAGTAAAGAAGTTACTCGTTCTAAGCGTTTGAAACAACCATTTTCCGTTATAGGAATAGATTTGGACTTTTTGAAAAAAATTAATGATACATACGGACATGCGTTCGGAGATATTGCAATAAAAACAATAGCAGATGTTCTGAAATCTAATGCAAGATCTATTGATATTCCGGCAAGAATAGGCGGGGAGGAATTTAATGTATTACTTCCCGGAGTTGGCTCAGATGGTGCAATGATTGCTGCGGAAAGAATTCGAAAATCAATAGAAAAACAAGAAATCGAAACCATCGGACATATTACGGGAAGTTTGGGGGTTGCAACATTCCTTGAACATACCGAAAATGCGGAAGAACTACTGGAATTAACCGACCAAGCAATGTACACATCAAAAAGGAACGGCAGAAATCAGGTTACATTAGCCAAACCGATAAGTGAAACTTCTTGGCAGGAAATTGCAATCAACACATTTATAGATATTCTTTCCAAAAACAGAGTTCCGATGGCTCAAAAAATGTCTAAAGATTTATGCGTAAAACTTCAAGCTGCAACCGATGAAGGCGGTAAAAAACAGGAAGTTTTATATCATGCGGCAGATATGCTTAACAAACTGTATAATCCTATGCATGAACAAGGAATAATTAAAAATAAAGTCATCATAGCAACAACTCTTGCAAAAAGATTTGATTTGCCTAAAGAAGAAATTGACAATTTGAGAGTAGCAGTTTTGTTATATGACATTGGGAATTTGATGATTTCTCCCGGACTTTTACAGAAAGCAACTCCGCTGACTGAAGAAGAAATAGGGAAAATTAAAACCCACCCGATAATTGCGGCTCAAGAAATTTTAAAACCTATATCCTACATTCAAGATGTTCTTCCAATAATTGAACACCATCACGAAAACTGGGACGGCAGCGGTTATCCTAACAAAATTTCCAAAGAAGAAATTCCGCTAACCTCGCAAATAATTCTGATTATTGATGAATATTTCGCCCTTATAGAAGCCAGACCTTACAGAGCAAAAATGTCTTCTAAAGATGCTTTGAAAATTATTCAAAGTGAAGGAAACAAAAAATGGAATATGGCTTTAGTAAATGAATTTGTATCTTTGATTGAGCATGATATAGTTTAGTTATTATGAAAGAAAAAGAATTTATATCAACCATAAAACAGATTTTAAATTCTGAATATATTGGGGATGATTGTGCATTTTTAAAAGATTTGGGTATAGTTGTTACTCAGGATAGTTTGGTTGAAGATGTTCATTTTAAAAAAGATTTTATTACCCCATATCAACTTGGTTACAAATCAATAATGGTAAACCTTTCAGATATTTCTGCATCAGGTGCGGAGCCTAAATATATAACAATATCATTATCACTACCGTCAGATATTGAGAATAACTTTGTAGAACAGTTTTATCAAGGATGCAAAACGGCATGCCCCGAAGATGTAGAAATTGTTGGCGGAGATATTACATCTGCCGATAAGATTTATATTTCGGTTTGTGCAATAGGGAAAACCGAAAACAGGAATATTTCCTCAAGAAAAAATGCTAAAATAGGACAAAAAGTAGTTGTTTCAGGAATTAACGGTTCAAGCGGTGCAGGTTTGGAATTATTATTAAAAGGAGAAACAAAACCTGAAAAATTTATCAAATCCCACCTTGAACCCCAAGCCCAAATAGAATTCGGCAAATATCTGGGAGAAAATATTAAAGAACCATATGCGGCTATGGATACATCAGACGGCCTTATGGATGCACTTTCAACCATTGCAAACGATAGCGGAGTACTTCTGGATATAAATTTTGACAAAATTCCTTATGATAAAGACATAGAATATTTCGATGATTGGCAGAATTTAGTATTATTCGGGGGAGAAGATTATCAAATCATTGCAACAGTTCCGCAAAACATTAATATCGGTACAACAATCGGAGAAGTTAAACAAGGACTCGGAGTTAATTTAAAAATTGGCAATAAAGAAATTTTTTATGATAAAAAAACGGTAGAAAATAATATTTATAAACATTTTAAATAATTAATAATTTTCATGAACAACTTCAATCATTTCTTTTAAAACTTTGTTATATGGTGTCGGGATATTATATTTTTCGCCAAATTTAACCATTGCACCCGCAAACATATCAACTTCCGTTTGTCGTTTTGCCTCAACATCTTGAAGCATTGATGTTTTGCCATCAGGAATCATTTTATCAAATGCACACAATGCTTCATCAATCATTGTTTCGGTATTATTAACACCGGATGCCTTAGCTGCATTTTGAACTTCTTTCATAATATTTATGAAAAATTGCCTGAAAGTTTTATTTTTCTGCATCTGTCCAAAAGTCATTCCCAAAATTGCAGACGGCTGATTTGAACCGACATTCAGCATATATTTCAACCACAGGGCCCTATACATATCTTCAGGAATATTATAGGAAATGCCCACCCTGCCAAAATAATTTTTTACAAGTTCTATATTTTTTTTGTCATTATCATTATTAAATCTTCCGCCAAAAACAATATCCCCAACCCCGTCAAATACAATATTATTTCCCTCTCTCATTGCGCTATGGCCAATAAAATATGCTAATAAAAGATGTTCCCAGTCATATTCTGCGGCTATCATTTCTTCACTTGTAACCCCGTTTAGCAGTGAAATAATAATAGTGTCTTCTTTTACAAAATTTTTAATATTTTTAATAGAATCTTTCAGCCCGTCATACTTTGTTGCAATAATTATCAAATCTGCTTTATAATAAGTATTTTCAGGCAAAATATAATTTAAATCTAATGTTTTACCGTTAAAGATTTTTGGATTTTTTAAATATTTCTCATACCTTGTTTTATCAACAAGAACTCGCAAGTTGGTACTATCAAAATTATTTATCTTATTTGCATAAATAGAACCAACCGCTCCAACTCCGCATATTAATACTTTTTCTATCGCTTTCATAAGATTCATTTTATCACTATTGAAATTTGTTGTTAAAAAATGTTTACAAATATTTAATTTTGCGCAAATTTCTTCGAAAAAAATACTTTATATATACATAGTTGTAGTGTGTAAAAATTATAGTGTGGCAAAGTAGTGGGAATTTTATTCAATCTAAACCAATACGCCATTGGTTTAAATCCTATTTCAAAACTAAATAACCCCAAAAACAAAGTAGCTTTCACCGCTAACCAAAATGGTGACAGCTTCCAAATTACTTCGCCCGAACGCTTGTTTAATGAGGCTGCAATCCGCGATATGATTGCACAAAATCCTGAATTAAAAAAAATATTATCAGAAAATAAAATTCCTATCCAATTGAATATGAACGAATTACAAGAGCTTAAAAACGGTCATTGCCGCCAAACCCAAGAAATTGCCGCCATGATTGCCAAAAATTTGCCCGCAGCTTTGAAAAACGAGGTAAACATTAAGACCTTAAAAGAAGGCGCACTGCTTCACGATTTTGGCAAAGTATTAATTCCACCTGAGATTTTAAACAAAGAGGGGAAATTAACGGATGAAGAACGCAAAATTATGAATTTGCACTCAGAAATCGGATATCATTTATTAAAAAATACTATTAGCAACTACATTGTGCTGCAACTTGTAAGATACCACCACAACAACAAAGTTAACCACAAGGATTTTATTCCGGATATAAATTTGCAAATTTTAAATATTGCAGATAAATATTCAGCCTTGACCGAAAATAGAGTCTACAAAAAAGCATTTACACCGCAACAAGCATTGATGATTTTGTATAATGACGTACAAAAAGGCGAAATCCACCCAACATTATATAATGCACTGGTTACGGCAATATCCGCTACTCCTGCTACAAATACTGTAAAAATGTCATAATTGTATAAAATATCCTTACCGGATCATCAATTTTTTTGCTACTACAAAAAATTCTAATTAATATTTCTTAACAATATATATATAATATAGCAATTTTTTATAACAGAAATTGTTTATATATATGTAAGGGATATTAAAGAAAAAGAACACGGGAAAAAACAAAAGTCATTACCAAATATGACACGATGATTCCAATCAGGGAAAAGTAAGGAATCAGGGGAAAATAAAAAAAACTAGGGGAAAAAGGACACATAATCGAATCATCCATCATAATCAATCTTCTTGGGCATTGAGTTAATTTTCAGTGCCTTTTTATTTGTTTTTTTATGGTATTTTAAGCATATTTATAGTATGATTTTAAGTGTAAAGGTTAGTGCTACAAAAGAAAGGACGAATATGTTGACAAAAAGTTCAAGTTTAACAACAAGTTTTTGGGGAGTAGATTTTAGCAAATATACTTCAAGAGTTTCTGAATTTGTAGGAGAATTTTCTTCACGTGCAAATAAACAGGGACAATTTTTAAATTGGGTAAATTTACCGTCAGAACAAGCAAAAAGAGTAGATGAAATTTATTCTTTAGCTTCACAACTTATGAATGCAACAGGCGCAAAAACACTTAGCATTCTTGGTATTGGCGGTTCAAAACACACCGTAGAACATATGTTATCTATCAACGGTCTAAATATCAACCGCAGCGATATCGAATTCTACTCAGATATTGATTCTTCAAGCTGGGAAAGATTTATGCACAGATTAGGTCATGATGTTACTAAGTCTAATTACCTAATCGCTTCAAAATCAGGTTCTACATTTGAAACAAAAGATGGAATGCTCAGAGTTTGGAGCATGCTGATTGATGCATACAAATCTCAAGGCAAATCCGAAGAAGAAGCAAAAATTTGTGCAAACAAACACTTTATCGCCGTAACTGACGGTAATGCCGAAAAATCAGAACTTCGCAGAACTTCAAACGAAAACGGATGGATTGGCGATTTGTACATACATGATGATGTAGGCGGAAGATTCAGTGCATTCGATGACCACGCATTATTTGCACTTGCTTATGCAGGAATGAAAAAAGATGATATGATTGCAATGTTAAATGCTGCTCAAAGCGTTTCATCAGAATCATTATCAACTGATTGGGATATAAATGATGCACTAAAAGAAGGTATCTTCTGGGCTGATGCAAAAGCTAACGGAATTGAAGCTTCTGTTCACCAGTATATGGGTTCTATTTTTGAAAATACCGTATACTGGCATGCACAAATGCAAAATGAATCCGTAAAAGATACCCTAAAACAAGTTGCAAAAGTACCTGATGCTATGCACCATTCTGCAGAAGCTCATTTTAACCCTGCAAATAAACTTGTATTTGCATTGACAGTTCCTGTAGACAAAGGTGTTTGCAGAGAAAATTCCGAAAGCTACATTGATGCTTTAACAAAATCATACTCTGTTACAGGAAACTTCTTCTTAGAAAGAGTTGAAACTCAAGGTATGGGATTAACACCGGAAGCTGCGGGAAGATTAACTCAATTAAGAGCTTTCGCAACTGTATATCAAGAAATCGTTTCAACAATTATGAACGGTAAATCATTCCCTGAAGTTCTTGATTCAGTTCTGCAACCACACGTTGAATTCTATAAAAAGAACCTTAAAGGCGGAGTAGTTGTTCCCGGAAGAATTTCAATGTAGGGGTAAATGTACGTTAGCATTGGTTGCATCATACTACACAATATCTACGCAAATGTAGGGGTAAATGAAAATTTATAATGAAAAACGGATAATTTACACATTATCCGTTTTTTTTTATCTTAACTTTTTACCCAGTGATAATCCCGCAGGCAGAGGAAGAACA
>JAFUUT010000096.1 GCA_017477685.1 bacterium
CGAACAAAAAAGAGAACTTGTTGCAATAAAATTTTTCAGAAAATTTTACCCGTTTTACATAAACGGTTTTCAAAATGCCTCAAAAATTCGAGGAGTATTAATCACCGAAGAAAACTACCAAAAATTGAAAGAACATTTTGCATATATAAGAAAAAATTATATATAAACTTAATTATTTCTTAATTTTTCAAAGCCATACTCCACTTGATTAGTTTTTTTGTTAATGCTACTATCGACATGTTATAGTAGTAGATTATGTTACACATAAGAAGGAGTAAAAAATTATGGTAAACGTAGCAATTAACGGATTCGGCAGAATCGGTAGAAATACATTGAGAGCCGCAATCAGAGAAGGAATTTTTGAAAAAATCAATTATGTAGCAATCAATGACCCGGGACTAAAACCTGAAGATGCTGCAAGACTTTTCAAATATGATTCAGTTATGGGTAAATTTGACGGAACAGTTGAAGCTTATGAAGAAGGCATTATCGTTAACGGTAAAAAAATCAAATTCTTCGCAGAAAAAGACCCTGCAGCTCTTCCATGGAGAGATTTGGGTGTTGAAGTTGTTGTTGAATCAACAGGATTCTTCACTGATGCAGAAAAAGCAAAAGCTCACATCACAGCAGGAGCTAAAAAAGTTATCATCTCTGCACCTGCAACTAACGAAGACAAAACTATCGTTTTAGGTGTTAATGATAAAGAATACGATCCAGCTAATCACAACGTAATTTCTATGGCATCTTGTACAACAAACTGCTTAGCTCCTGTAGCTAAAGTTATCGATGAAAAATTCGGTATCGTTAAAGGTTTGATGACAACAGTTCACTCTTATACAGGGGACCAAAGAATCTTAGACGCAGGCCACAAAGACCCTCGTCGTGCTAGAGCTGGTGCTTTGAATATCGTTCCTACAAAAACAGGTGCAGCTAAAGCTGTTGCATTAGTATTACCTCAATTGAAAGGTAAATTGGACGGTTTTGCTATGAGAGTTCCTACTCCGGACGTATCATTAGTTGACGTTGTATTTGAAGTAGGTAAAGACGTTACAGTTGAAGAAGTTAACGCAGCATTAAAAGCAGGTGCAGACGGACACGTATTGTGCTATACAGATGAACCGTTAGTTTCTTCTGATTATGTTGGTACTTCTCAATCTTCAACAGTTGACGGTTTGTTAACTCGTGTAATGGGTGGCAACCAAGTTAAAATCATTTCTTGGTATGATAACGAAATGGGTTATTCTACAAGACTTGCTGAAACAACTTTGATGGTTGCTTCTAAGTTATAATTTTAAAATTATAAGAAAGAAAGGATACATTTTAAAATGTATCCTTTTTTTTACTCTTATAACAATTACTTAACAACTTTATTTAATCCGTGCGGTTTATCAACATTTTTGCCGAGTTTTAACGCAATTTCCAGAGCCAATAATTGAATTATCACCAAAAGACCAAATGTTTTTACAATCGGCTTTTGGCAATCAATATTCAAATTGTATGCAGATTTAATTTGATTTGTCCTATCCCCGATAACACAAATTGGAGGATTATAATTCTCTTTTATCTTATTTAAATTTTTTATAGCGGTGTAAGTTATATCATCATTCAAAATATACAAAAGAAGACTTTTTTTGTTGTTTAAAAGTGCAACATGACCATGCATAAACTCACCCAATATATAAGAATGAGTATTTAAGTACGAAGTCTCTTTGATTTTTAATGATGCTTCTTTTGCAAGAGCATAAGAAGAACCGTCAGCAGAAATTACAATATTTTTATAATTTGATATAAATCTTGCCAATTCTTTTATTTTAGAATGCATTTGATAAGCCTGATCAATAATATCAGTTATATCATTTAAATCTCTTATACGGTCAGAAACTTCAATCCCCCTGCTTTGAGCCATTTTTAAAACAAGAAGCAATGCACACAAAAGTTGAGAAGTCAAAGACTTAGTCGCAGCAATGCTTTTTTCTTCACCCGCATGGCATAAAATCTTATACTGTGCAGCATTCCAAATTGTAGAGTCTTCTTTATTCGTTATACAAAGTGTTTTTATCCCACATTCTTTGGCTTTTTCTAAGGCACTGTTTGTATCGGTTGTTTCACCGGATTGGGTTATAAACACATATAAAACATCCTCTGAATTTTCAAACGCAGATTTTAGCAAAAATTCACTTGAATAAATTGCCCTTGCATCAAGATTTGCAATTAAGCCAAACAATTCCGCAGCATACCTTGCACAATGATATGACGAGCCGCTTGCAACAAGAACAACACGATTTATTTTATTTGGAATTTCAATATTTATGCTGCCATTATCGATATAAGTATCAAGAATAGTTTGAACAATGTCTTTTTGTTCAAATATTTCTTGACCCATAGATGTTTTATCTCGTTTTATTAATGGCATATTATTTTCTTTACAAATAAGGAGATTCTTCGGCCTTAAGGTCATTCTGAGCATTGCGAAGAATCTCAAATATTACGCCTCAGAATGACAAGCAAATTTTACCCCTCCAAAAATTCGCGAACAAATTTGTTTACGGTTTGAGGATTTGCTCTACCTTTAGTTTCTTTCATAACTTGTCCGACAAAGAAGCCTAAAAGATTCGTTCTTCCGTTTCTGTATGATTCAACTTCAGCAGGATGAGCATCAACTATCTTTTTAACCATATCTTTAATAGCTCCTTCATCAGAAATTTGGCTCAGACCCTTCTTTTCAACAATTTCAGATGCTTTTTCACCATTAGTAATCATATCTTCGACAAGAATTTGTTTACCAATATTATTTGAAATTGTACCCTTTTCTATCATCTGAATTAACTCTGTTAAGTTTTCAGGAGTCAATTTGGTTTCATTTATTTCAACATGATTTTCTTTCAAGTACGCTGAAATTTCACCCATTATAAAATTGACTGCAGTTTTCGGATTTGCACCAAGTTCAATTGCTCTGTCAAAGAACAATGCAAGAGGCATTTGTTCAACAAGAATACGGGCATCATACTCGCTCAAACCGATTTTTTGATATCTTTCTCTCTTTTGAGCTGGCAATTCCGGCAAAGTCGCACGGATTCTTTCAACCCATTCCCTTGAAATTTCCAATGGCATTAAATCAGGTTCAGGGAAGTAGCGATAATCATTAGCATCTTCTTTACTTCTCATTGATTTTGTTTCGCGAGTGTCATCATTCCAAAGTCTTGTTTCCTGAACAACTTCACCGCCATCTTCCACAAGTTCAATTTGTCTGTCAATTTCATATTCCAAAGCTCTTTCTAAAGCAGAGAAAGAGTTAATATTTTTGATTTCTGCGCGGGTACCGAACTTTGTTGAACCTTTTGGCATAATAGAAATATTTGCATCGC
>JAFUUT010000097.1 GCA_017477685.1 bacterium
ATTTTTCATCTAAATAAAACTCTTTCTCCTCGTAAGGATAGAGCTTTGGGAATGTTCGCAGAAAGACTTACGGCATATTATCTGCACAAATTAGCGGAAAGAGAGACTGTTTATAATGCTGACAGTAAAATGTGCAGAGGGTTGAATCTTTTACAAAAAATATATTCCACAAGTATGGAAGGCGGTCACAAAGTCTGGTGTATTTTGGGAGTAATTATTAAAAAGAAAGTAGCATAGCCTATTTACGTCAGCATAATATTTTTAACTCCGGCGTTAATTATTAAATAAAAGTTAATTTATCATGACTTTTAAAAAAATAACGTTAAACTGATAATGTGAGCAATTGCTCATAATATTAAAAAGAATGGAGTTGATGTTTAATGTTAGATTTTGATAAGTTTACCAATTATTCCCAAGAAATCATCTCAAGTGCAAATGCTTTGATGATGTCTTACAAAAATTCTCAAATGGAACCTGAGCATATTTTACTTGCAATGATAAAAGATAAGGGAATTGCAAAAGATTATCTGGAGGATTTGGGACTTTTAAATCAGGATTTTATTAACAAAGTTGTCAATCGGGTGGAGAGTTTCCCAAAAGTGTCCTCGCCAATGGCTTCTCAAGGAATATATATGTCCCCGAATACTGCACGCCTTTTGGAATTGGCAATGTCAGAAAGCGAAAAACTTAAAGATGAATTTGTCAGTATTGAGTCAATTTTGCTCGCTATGGCTAATTTGGAAAATTCTGAAATAAAAAATTTATTTGAAAATAGTGGTGTAAATTCAAACAAAATACTAAATTCAATGAAGAAAATAAGAGGTAATCAAAAAGTGAACACGAAAAACGCAGAAGATAATATGAAAGCATTGGAAAAATATTCAACAGATTTGACAGAACTTGCAAAAAAAGGTAAGTTAGACCCTGTTATCGGCAGAGATGAAGAAGTACGCCGTATAATGCAGGTTCTTAATCGTAGTACAAAAAACAACCCTGTGCTAATTGGAGAGCCGGGAGTCGGTAAAACTGCAATTATAGAGGGTTTAGCACAAAGAATTGTCAGAGGTGATGTTCCTGAGAGCTTGAAAGATGTTAAACTGATTTCACTTGATTTGGGTGCATTAGTTGCAGGTGCAAAATACAGAGGTGAATTTGAAGAACGCTTGAAAGCGGTCTTAAAAGAAGTTGAATCTTCAAACGGTGAAATTGTAATGTTTATAGATGAACTTCATACTGTAGTTGGTGCAGGTTCAACAGAGGGTTCAATGGATGCGGGTAATCTTTTAAAACCAATGCTTGCTCGTGGTGTTTTGAGAACAATCGGTGCAACTACAATTAACGAATACAGAAAGTATATTGAAAAAGATGTGGCATTAGAGCGTCGTTTTCAGCCGGTTCTTGTTGATGAACCTTCGGTTGAAGATACTATAAGTATATTGAGAGGTCTAAAAGAACGCTATGAAGTCCACCATGGTATAAGAATTCTTGATAGTGCTATTGTGGAGGCTGCAAAACTTTCTGACAGATATATTACGGATCGTTTTTTGCCTGATAAAGCAATTGATTTAATTGATGAAGCCGCAAGTTCTTTGCGTATTCAAATAGATTCTATGCCTGAGGAGATTGATTCAATGACCAGACAGAAAATGCAATTGGAAATTGAAAGAGAAGCTCTGAAAAAAGAAGAAAATCCTGAATCTCAATCAAAAATTGAAGATATTTCAAAAAAAGTTGATGAACTGGACGGTAAAATCAAAGTTCTTCAAGACCAGTGGCACAAAGAAAAAGCGTCTATTACATCTGAATCCGCAATTAAAGACGAGATTAACAATATTAAAAACCAAATAGAAGAAGCCGAAAGAAATACTGATCTTCAAAAAGCAGCTGAATTAAAATACGGCAAGCTGCCTGAACTTCAGAAAAAACTTGTGGAGTATCAGAATAAAGAACACAATGAAAATAAACTTTTAAAAGAAGAAGTTGAAGCTTCTGATATAGATGAAGTTGTTTCAAAATGGACAGGGATTCCTGTAACAAAGCTTGTTGAGTCAGAAATGGATAAACTATTGCATATGGAAGATGTTTTGCATAAACGTCTTGTAGGTCAAGATGAAGCTGTAGATACAGTATCTGATGCTATTCGTCGTGCACGCTCCGGACTTAAAGACCCGAAACGCCCTATAGGAACATTTTTATTCCTCGGTCCTACAGGTGTTGGTAAAACAGAACTGGCAAAACCTCTGGCAGAATTTATGTTCAATGATGAAGATGCATTGATAAGAATTGATATGTCCGAATATATGGAAAAACATAATGTTGCCCGTTTGGTTGGAGCTCCTCCGGGATATGTCGGATATGAAGAAGGCGGCCAGCTTACAGAAGCCGTTCGCAGAAAGCCTTATTCTGTAATTCTTTTTGATGAAATCGAAAAGGCTCATCCTGACGTATTCAATATTATGCTTCAAATTTTTGATGACGGCAGGTTGACGGATTCAAAAGGAAGAACTATTGATTTCAAAAATACTTTGATAATTATGACAAGTAATATCGGTTCTGAGGTAATACTTGAAAATACTCTTAATGCAATGCTTTCACCTGAGCAATACAATGATACAAAAGAAAAAGTTTTGTCTGTATTGCGTGAAAAATTCAAGCCGGAATTTTTAAACAGAATTGATGAAACGATTTTCTTCAAAGCTTTGAATTTACAGCAGTTGAGTAAAATTGTTGATATTCAGATGGATTATTTGAGAACACTTTTAAAAGAACAAGAGTTAACATTTGAAATAACAAATGATGCGAAAGAATTTCTTGCAACTCAAGGTTTTAATCCTGTTTATGGCGCAAGACCATTGAAACGTGTTATTCGTCAAATGGTAGAAAACCCTCTGTCCAAGAAAATTCTTGCTCGAGAATTTTCAAAAGGTGATAATATCAAAATCGACCTTGATGATGATAAATTATCTTTTATTAAAGAATAATTTGTTATATAGAAGTATTTAGATGTCTGATTCCTTTTTTCTTTTCGGCAACTTGCATTGCTTTAATTGTGTTTGCTTCCAGTATAGACAAAGTTTCCAGGCAGCGATTATATTTCTTCAATTCTTTTACCATATAGTGTGATTTTGATTCATAAAAATCTTTTTTCTGGGTTTCTTCTCTTAGAATTTTTTTGTATAAAGGTTTGTTGTCTTCAAGGAATTTCTTTAATTCTTGTATGCTTTCAAGCCTTATTTGCCATTTGCTTTTCCTTTCGGATAAATTTTCAACTGTGCTGTTTGGAGTAAGTTCGTCTTCACTAACGTGGTTTTGTCCCTTTTTAGCAGCTTTTTTTACATCGAATTTGTTCAATTCTCTGCTTATGGTATCAAGTTGTTTTGTTATATCGCCTAATTCTTTTTGCATTACGGTTCTTGTATCACGTGCCCCTTGACTCAGCATACCAAATTTTTCTGAAAGTTCATGCTTTTCCAATCTGTTTAAAATGCCCATTATGTCGTAAGCAGAGGAGCGCAAATCCTTGTAATCTGCTTTGCCTCGGGTAATTACTTCTCTTCTGTCATAGTACTGAGAGATGTAATTTGTTACTCTGCTGTAATTGTACCATTGTTCCCCTGCAGGAGTATTTTTGGAAAGATCTACTTTTAAGTTTTTCCCTACATATTTCCTAATGAGTGCCGGTACACTTACATGCCAATTATAATAGCTGCTGTTATAATGCTCAAAACTTTTAACAATTTTTCCGTTTTTATATAAATCAATACCGCCGTTACGGGTTCTTTTAGGTTCCCAATCTTTTATTTCGTATGTGTCGTCTTTGCCGTCATTTAGCAAATATTCTATTGCATTGGCAAATTCTTTGTCTTCTTATGTGTATAAATTTGCATGTCTTTGGGCCTCTAATGTTCCGATGATATAGTGCTCCGGTCTGTTATATCTGTCACAAAATCTTGATGTGAAGTTAGTATTGGTAATAGCATCTACTTTCATCTTTTTCCTCATAATTTTTGCATTGCTGTTTGTTATTTATAAATGCGTAAAGAAAAAAATTTGCCATTTTAAAAATATATTTTAACATTTCTTAATTAAACTGTTCAAAAAAAATATGTTTGGGTTTGATATTAATAGAGAATGTATTATTGGCAGTCAGAAAGGCAGAAAAATGAAAATTGAAGTTCCTAAATTTGAGGACATAACAAAAGGAGCAAGAAGTTGTGTACGAAATGCAAGAGCAGTGCTTGCAAACAAAAATTTACCTGATGATGAGCAAGTTGCATTGTATAGAGAGTATATACACAGTTTGAATTTCCGAACTACAGCAACAATGGTGGCAGAACATGAACTTCCTCCCGTTGTTGATGCGCAATTGTGTGCAAGGAATAAAGCATATCTTGATACTGTCCCTACATCTACAAAGCACAGAATGGCGTCGATTTCTCGCATGTATCAAGCAAATTACCCGATTACAGGTAAATTGAGAAAATATATTATTGACAAAGAAAGAATTGTGATGGATAAAACTCTTCGTCATAGAAAGTATCCGCTGCTCAGAAGATTAGTTATAAAATGGAGGTTAAGAAATCTGCGCAAAATTCCTCCAAAATCATAAAGAAAATAATTGTAACGATATCTTAACAAACGTATTGAAAAATTAAAGTTTTAGGAAAAAGTGCCGATAACTATTATGTAATCAAAATCATAATAAATTTCCTCCTTTTCCTACTACTATATAAACGGAACCTCTACGGGTTCCTTTTTTATTTACTTAAATTTATTAGGTGGTATAATTAAGTCAATTAATTACGGGGATAAGAAGACATGTCAAATTCATATGAGAGATATAAGCTGCAGCGTGCACAGCAACAAGGATACGGACCAAAACGCAAGCCTAAAAAAGTTAACAGATTTTTTAATAATTTAAAAATGTTTGTATTGATTTCATCAGCATTGATGCTGGCTGGTTTTGTCGCTTTGAATTTGTATCTGTCTTCGTTACCTAAGATTGACCATCTGGAAGATTTTAAACCGAACATTGTTACAAAATTTTATTCCGAAGATGGCGAAATAATAAAAACATTTACTGCCTATACATATGACAAGGTTGATTTGAATGATGTTCCCGAAGAACTTCGCAAGGCGATAATTGCAACGGAGGATAAGAATTTTTACCATCACAGAGGATATGATTTGTTTGGTATTATAAGATCTTCTATTCAAAACGTGCTTGCTCGTCATGCCGTTCAAGGTGCAAGTACGATTACCCAGCAGCTGGCAAGAATTCTTTTCTTATCCAACGAAAGGACTCTGTCCAGAAAAGTAAAAGAATTAGAGGTTGCAACGCGTATAGAAAAAACTATTTCTAAAGATAAAATTTTAGAAATGTATATGAACAATGTATATTTGGGAGCAGGCGCTTATGGAGTTTCAGCTGCAGCGAAGATATATTTCAATAAAAAACTAAATCAACTGACACTTTCTGAACTGGCGCTGCTTGCAGGGCTTCCTCAAGCTCCGTCTGTATACAACCCGTATAATAATCCGGATTTGGCAAAGAATCGCCGTAATCAAGTTCTGAAAAGAATGAGAACGATGCGTTATATTACAAAAGAAGAATACGAATCAGCCATAGAAGATCCGATAAAATTGAGTAATATCCCGCAGTTGTATACGACAAACCGAGCTCCGTATTTTAGCGATTTTGTAATGAAAGAACTGGAGAGCTTGGGATTTTCGGAAAATGATGTTATTCATGGCGGTTATAGAGTTATAACAACTTTAGATTCAAAAGTTCAGGATAAAGTAAACGAGTCTATTCTTACAAATATGAGGCTTTATGGATTGACAGGAAAGTCTCAGCAAGCTGCGGTATTTTCATATAGTCCGTTGGATGGCAGAATTTTAGCTTATGCCGGCGGTAAAAATTACGGAGAATCCCAATATGACCGTGTTACTCAGGCGATAAGGCCTCCCGGATCCGCATTCAAACCGTTTGTTTATGCAGCAGCGATGGAAAAGGGCTACTCTCCGAATGATATAGTAGATGACCACCCTATCACTAGTGCTAAGTGGTCTCCGAGAAATTACGGCAACAAATACAGAGGAAAAATTCCGGTATATAAAGCTTTAATGATTTCATCAAACGTGTGTGCAGCAAGGGTAATTAAGGAAGTTGGCATAAGAGCTGTAATTCAAATGGCGAAAAATTTGGGTATAACAACTGATCTTCAGTATGATTATACAATTTCTATCGGTTCAAACGGTGTAAAATTATTTGAATTTGTGAGAGCATACGGTGCTTTTGCCAACGGCGGTTATGTTGTTGAACCGTTTTCCGTTATCCGTGTGGAGGACTCAAGAGGACGCGTTTTATATAAAGCTCCGAAAACAAAATCTTCTCATCAATTGACCTTAAAGACTGCGGCTGAGATGACCGCAATGATGAAAACTGTTATTCAATCCGGTACTGGAAGGGCTGCTGACATAGGTAAACCTGCAGCCGGAAAAACCGGAACAACAGATGATTACAGAGATGCGTATTTTGTCGGTTATACACCGAGTATCGTTACAGGTGTTTGGGTTGGGGATGATAACAATAAACAAATGAAAGGTCTTACCGGTGGTACTATTCCGGCAAAAATCTGGCATGATGTAATGGTTGTTGCAACTGCATCATACGGTAACAGAGATTTTGAATATCCTGTAATTACGCTGGATGGTTATAACGGCAGGCTTATTGGAGAAGATGAATCCGGTAAAGAGGAAAATTCTGATATTGAGGAAAATCCTGAAGGTGAAACAATTCAGCCAAAAGAGCAAGCTTTGAACGATATTGAATTGAAACCTACAACTCCGGCAGATGTTGTTAAAAATTTCAAGCAGCAGCCTGATGCTTCAGCTCCGATTGATACGCAGGATAAAGCTCCTATACCGATGGCGGTGCCTGAAAGTTTAAGATAGTATTTTACATTTGATTTGAAACGTGATATCCTTTTATTATGTTCACGGGTATTATTGAAGAAATCGGATATGTAAAAAGCTTTAATAGTGTGTCCGGCGGTGCAAAGTTAGAGGTTTGCTGTTCGGATGTTCTGAGTGACTTGAAAATAGGTGATAGTATCTGTATAAATGGAGTATGCGAGACTGTTACGTCTGTTAATAAGTCAGGTTTTTGTGTTGATATAAGTGAGGAAACTTTATCGGTTACCAATTTTATGGTTCTGGCACAAAATGATAAATTGAATCTTGAAAGAGCCTTGACTTTGAATTCGCGGCTTGGCGGTCATATTGTTTCAGGACATGTTGATTGCAAGGGGGTGATTTCTTCAATTGATAAGCTCTCCGATTTTTATAATATATCTGTTATGATTCCGCCCGAGTTTATAAAATATGTCGTATACAAAGGCTCTATAGCAGTAAATGGTATCAGTCTGACAGTATCAGAGATTAATGGCTGCAGGTTTACGGTTGCTGTAATCCCTCATACATATCAAAATACCAATCTCCATTGCCTGAATATTGGGAAAAATGTTAATATTGAAACAGATATTTTGGGACGTTATGTTGAAAAAATGATGCTCTTAAATGATAATAAGAATGATACTCGTATAAATATGGAATTTTTACAGGAAAATGGATTTGTGTAATATGGAAAAAACGGATTTTAGATTTGATACAATAGAGTCGGCACTTGAGGATTTTAAAAAAGGAATTCCTGTTGTTGTTGCGGATGATGAGGATAGGGAAAATGAAGGAGATGTTATTATTTCAGCTCAAATGATTTCTCCTGATAAAATTAATTTTTTGGCTTCAGAAGTTAAAGGTCTTATTTGTCTTGCGATTTCTGAAGATATGGCAAATCAACTTCAACTCCCTCAAATGGTAGAAAATAATAACGAAGAAATGAAAACAGCATTTACAGTAAGTATTGATGCAGATGAAAAATACGGTGTTACAACGGGAATATCCGCCTATGACCGTGCAAAAACAGTTGAGGTCGCTATTGCAAGAGATGCTCAACCGTCAGATTTAAGACGTCCCGGTCATCTATTTCCTTGTGTTGCAAGAAAAGGCGGAGTATTAGAACGTACAGGGCATACTGAGGCCGTTGTTGATATGGCAAAATTATGCGCCCACAGACCTGCCGGTGTTATGTGTGAGGTTATGCTGCCTGACGGACATATGGCAAGACGTGATTATTTGAGAAAATTTGCGGATGATCATGGATTCAAATTTATTTCAGTATCAGAGCTTATTGCATATCGATTGAAGTCAGAAAAATTGGTAACTCGTGAGGCAGAAGTTGATTTGCCTACCAAATACGGAAATTTTAAATTGATAGGGTATAAAAATCAATTGTACGGACACGAGCATGTTGCACTTGTAAAAGATGACGGAAGTGATAAAATTCCGGCAGTCAGGGTTCACAGTATGTGCCTGACGGGAGATATTTTCCACAGTCTGAAATGCGATTGTAATTCTCAACTTCACAGTGCGCTGCGTTATGTTGAAGAATACG
>JAFUUT010000098.1 GCA_017477685.1 bacterium
GGCCTTGAAAATTTGCACCGCTATTACAATTTATTTTATTAATTTTCATAATTATCTTTCCTTATTTACTTATAAGTTATCTTACTTATCTTGCAGATTTAATTATTTTAGAACAATCACCATGAAACGATTTTGCTAAACAAGTCCATAAAGCTGACAAAGCGCCCATAACAGCGGCTTGCGCATATCTTCCATCAGAAGCATACTGAACCGCTTCTTTGGCACATAACACTGTTGTACCTGCACTTAAGAGCATCTTGTTTCTGGCATTAATATAACTTTTAGCACATGACTGCTCTAATCGCCTGCAGGAAAGGATTGGAAGCTTGTTATATATTTTATTACTTAATCTTATCATACAAGCTCTTAACCTATTTTGTTAAATTTTTGGCCAAGCTTATTCATTGAATCCTCAAAAAGAGTATTAAATTTGTCAGGAATATCTAATTCCATCATATATGCTTTATCACGAGGTCCCTTTGCTTGCTCTTCAAAATCATTACGCATTCTGAAACCATTTGTTGCAAAATCACACCAATATTGGATTCTGTCATCTCTTTTAACTCTTGTATTTCTGTCAGGTATCTCTTGATTAGCATCTAAAACGTACTTGCCTGCAAAACTGATTGAATTGATTGTCATATTTGTTCTCCTTTTAAACTGTATATACATATTAAAAGCGAACAAATATTTTTTTGCTAAAAAAAAATTAAAATATTAAGAAATATAACACTAACCTATTTTTTCAAATTCTTGCCCGACACTCTGCATAGTATCTTCAAATTCTTTATTATAACAATCCGGAATGTCATATATCACATATTTTTTTTTATCATCTTTAATATAATTTTCAGTTATTACTATTGCTAAAAGTATATCACCATCTTTTATACGCTCAATCTTACATGAATCAAGTGCAGGGTCTAAATATTTGTATATTTGAGAAGGATTTGCAGAAAATTGAGCCCAATAATCCAGCCTTGAATCGCGCTTGTACTTTGCACGCCTGTCCGGCATATGCTGGTTAATATCTACTTTATATTTACCCTGAAAATTTATATTCGAAATTTTCATTTTATTTCTCCGGTTTTTTATATAATAAACAGAAATTATTTTTTTTTGCTAGTTTGGGCTAAAACTATAAAGAAATATTACAATTTTTATTTTTGCTTGACAAAATTGAATAAAAATTGTATTCTACTACATATGTAATATATGATAAGTACGAAATCATCATATCCTTCTTATATACTATATGCACAAACTCAGACCTCCTCTAGAGGTCATTCTTTTTACTTAAATATTTTAGAAGAAATTTTTTGGGCGGTTTTTGTAGTTGCAAGTCCGGCTTGAGAACTTTCTTTGAGCATCGGAGACATCAATGAACCGATTTGCGCCATTGCATCAACAACCTCATCAATCGGGATTACGGATTCGACATTTGCCAATGCCAATTCACACGCAGTAACAGCGTGTATAGCCATAAACGGATTACGCTTTACACAAGGAACCTCAACCAACCCTGCAACAGGGTCACAAGTAAGACCGAGAATATTTTTTAAAGCCAGTGCGGCAGCATTTAAAATTTGATTAATATTCCCACCCCTTAACTGACACAGAGCCCCCGCAGCCATCGCAGATGCAACACCGCATTCGGCCTGACATCCTGCAACTGCTCCTGCTAATGATAATTTTTGAGAAATTACACGACCA
>JAFUUT010000099.1 GCA_017477685.1 bacterium
ATTTTTGAGAGGTTTCAGTGCTAAATTTCGATATACTTTCTCGCACATTCAAACATTGAATTCACATGAGCCGCATTATTGCTTATGTTCATCCCGTTTGTCTCAAGGACTTGCTTCATTCGGCTTTCCCAAATGTGGTATATGTCCTCTGTGTTCATATCAAGTGTTTTTCCTATCATAATCAGTTCTTTGAAATCTATAGGCAGCGGATAGGCTCCACGCAGCATGTCAACAATATCAACACGCTTTTTTCTCGGAAACGATTTTAAAAAGTTGACTATGCTTATTTTTTTCTTGCGAATTGTATTTTTTATGTATTCTACTGACTCATCATATAAAATAGGCTCTTGCGGAATTTTATATTCTTCAAAAGATTCAGGATCAATATCCATTACGGTTGCTATTCTTTCAAGAGTGGTACTTCTTGTTGAAAAAGGGATAGTTTCATCAATAAGGTTGTATACATACGATAGTGTTACTCCTATCATTTGCGCAAAGTCTTTTTTGTGCAAAGAGTTCTTTTCTAAAAAATCAGCAACTTTTTTTGAACTCTTTGTACTTGCTAATTTGTTTGTCATATTCTCTCCTCGTTATTTTACTTTAATTTATTCGCTTTTTATCTTTTTGTTAAGCATAATCTTGCTATATCATTATGGTAATATTCATTTGAGTTAAAATAGTAATAGAAATTGTTTTTTTAAGGAGCAAATTAGTATGAAACTTGTTGCGGGTTTAGGAAATGTAGGTGCAAAATATACTTTTACTCGGCACAATGCCGGATTTATGGTTGCGGATAAGCTGGCTATTATGAATGATGTAACTTTTAAAGAAAATAGCAAGCTCAAATGTCTTATAACTAAATATTATCGCGGCATTGAAGATGTTATTTTGATGAAGCCGACTACATATATGAACTTATCGGGTGAAGCTCTTAGTGCTGTGATGAATTATTACAAAATAGATATAAAAGATGTTCTGGTTGTATATGATGATTTATCTTTAGAGCTGGGTAAGATTCGTTTCAGGCCAAACGGCTCTGATGGGGGGCATAATGGTATAAAAAATATTATTAAACATGCCGGCACACAAGATATTGCACGTTTAAAAATCGGCATTGGACCTCAGCCGCCTATTCCGTCCGAACAATTTGTGCTGCAAGAGTTTTATAAGAGCCAAATGGAGGATTTAAAAGCGGTATTGAAAAAAGCTGTCGAAGGTATAGATTTCTATCTGGATTACGGAATGGAAAAAACACAGAATAAGTATAATTAGAATTTGTCTTATATTATATTTAATGTTATAATCAAAAGGCGTAGGGATATTTGATAAGGAGTAGTACAACAAATGAGTTTACAGTTGGCAGAACAATTTGAAGCGAATGAACAATATGAAGAAGCTTATAGAGAATATAAAAAAGAATATGAGTCCAACCCTCAAGATATAGGTTTACTTGAAAGATTAGGGCATCTTTCTATGATTCTTGATAAAAAAGATGAGGCAGTTGTTTATTATAATGAAATTATTAAAAGAGATGTAACTAATCCTCTTGCTTATGAACAGTTAATCTCTATATATGAAGGTACCGACAGATATAAATATTACATATACAGAGGAAATAAAAATTCTATTGAGGGAAAGCTTGATTTTGCAATAAATGATTTTAAAAAGGCTCTTTCTGTTGCAACAGAAGGTACACAAATTGCTATGACCCGTATGACTTTAGCAAATTTGTACGTTCAGGCAGGTAACAGATTAAAGGCTATTGATGAATTTAATATGATTCTTGAGGGGGATAATCTTCATGAAGAAATGTTTTTACAATTGGCCGATTTGTATATGCAGGACGAAGCTTATTCGAGTGCTATTGATACTTTAAACAGAGCAATACAAAAGGGATTTGACACTCCAAGGGTAAATGAAGGTATTGCTGCCGTATATTTAAAAAGCGGTAATGCTCAAAAAGCTTTGGAATATACAAAAGATGAGTTATTAAAGATTCAATGTATGTTAGAATTAGGACAAGCTGCGGAAGCTTATGAAATTCTTAATAATCTGCCGGAAGATTTGAAACATTCTCCAAGATATTACACTTTGATGGCTCAGTATTATTATTCTTCCAAAGAGTTTGATAAATCGTTAGAAGCTGTAGAAGAATATAATAAGCTCGCTCCTAATTCACCTTTGACTTTCCAAATGAGAGCGTTGGTATATGAAGAATCAGGTGATGAATACAATGCACATTTGAATTGGGGCAGATACAATATTTTGAGAAAAAATGTTGACATCGCTTTGAATGAATTTTTAAATGCAGTACAAATCAATGACAGCGATGTTAATTTGATGTTTGAGATAGCAGAACTTCTTACTGCAAATAAAGAAATTGATCATGCCAGTGAATATTATGCAAAAATTGTTAAAAAAGATCCGAAAAATAAAGAAGCTTTGTATAAATTAGCGCAGTACAGAGAGGGTCTTGGAGATTATGGCATGCAGATTTCATATCTGGAAAAAATTGTTGATGTTGATTCTAATGATTTAAAAGCATTGAAAGAACTTGCAAATGCTTATGAAAAAAACAGGATGAAATCAAAGGCTCTTGATATTTATAGGCGTTATATTGAGCTTGTTAAAGAACCATCAGAATACAAAATTGTAAAAGACAAGATTGAGAAACTTGAAACTCTTGGTGCTTCTGATGCTCAAGAATCTGAAGGTTTGATTGATAAAATAATGAAGTTGTTTCACAAGTAGTTCTTGAAACAAGTTAATGTATAATAAGGGGAAGTATGAGCAGATTTATAGGTATAATAGGGATATTACTAATTTTGGGTATAGCGTATTTGATGTCCCAAAATCGTAAAGCTATAAATTATAAAACAATAGGTATAGGTTTTCTGTTGCAGGTATTTTTTGCAATATTTATCTTTAAAGTTCCGCTTGGCGAAAAGATATTTATGGGGCTTGGTATGCTTGTGAAGAAAATTTTGGATTTCGCTTCAGACGGCGGTACTTTCGTTTTTGGCCCGTTGATGAATCAAGTAAAGCTTGCTCTTGTTTGGGGAAGTGATGCTAATATCTTTGCACTTCAGCTTATCGCTTCAATGATTTTCGTTATGATTCTTGTCAATATTCTGTATTATTACGGCATAATGCAGAGGATTATCCCTATATTTGGTAAGGCTATGAACAAATTAATGTCTGTCAGCGGTGCAGAAGCACTGTCAAATGTTGCAAGTGCTTTTGTCGGAAATGTTTCCGCCCAAATGATGATAAAACCATATTTGCCAAAATTGACAAGGTCCGAGATGCTTGCTTCCATGTCGGGGTCTATGGCATGCATTTCCGTTGCTACAATGCCTATATACATTGCAATGGGTATTCCTGCTCAGTATGTTTTAGCTTCTTCTGTTATGGCAGTTCCGGGGGCGTTTGTTATTTCTAAAATTGTTTATCCCGAAACTCTTGTTCCTGAAACCAGTGAAAATTTTTCAATAAAATTCAGCAAGCGGAGCAGAACACATATAAATGTCTTTGATGCTATTTCATCAGGGGCATCGGAGGGTATGAAGGTTGCGTTAAATATTATAGCTATGATACTTGCACTTGTCGCTCTTGTTGCTATGATAGATTGGACTTTGGGAATAATCGGTTCTTTGTGTATAAAATTGTTCCATTTGAGTGCAACATCTTCATTGTATGCGATTTTAGACAGTCTGTCTTTAAAATATATATTAGGTAAGATATTTGCGTTGTTTGCGCTTGCTATCGGAGTACCTTTAAAAGAGGCTACTGCCGTAGGCGGGGTGATGGGTACAAAACTTGTACTAAATGAAATGGTTGCATATTTTGATTTGACTCATCTGACAACGGCTTTATCGGATAAGGCTTTTTTAATTGCCTGCTTTGCTTTGTGTAACTTTGCGAATTTCGGCTCTGTTGCAATACAATTAGGCGGCATAGGAGAACTTGCACCTAACCAAAGAAAAAATCTTGCAAGGCTAGGGCTGCGTGCATTAATATGCGGTACGCTGACAGGGTATATGTCTGCCGCAATTGTAGGAATACTTTTTAATTAAAGGAGTTATTGAAGGTATTATATGCAAATATTCAGCGAACTAACAAATATTCCAAATTTATCTTTAGCATTAGG
>JAFUUT010000100.1 GCA_017477685.1 bacterium
AAGAAGCCTGCATTTTTGATTTTTTGCCGATATTTGGGGACATAAGATGGTTTAATAAGTATTTACCTGAACCGTTAGAAATAGATATAGGTTTGAGTGAACTGTATTCTTTTGTTAATTGTAAATTCGAAGATGCATTTACCGGAGTATATAATAATGTCCAATATACAGCTGCGGAAACTCTTTTGACAACATATGTACATACAAAAAACGGCAGAAGAGAGGTTGAAGTTTTTAGGGGTATAATTCTTGATTTCCCGTTTAACAAAGATATAAAAGCCCATACTATAATTGAACCAAAATTGCCCGGAACGGTTGAATCGGCGACTAATATTCTGATAATTATAGCTGCTGTTGTATTGGTTGCGTTAATTATATTTGTACCCGGTTTTTGGCATAGTTTGTGGACCTCAGAAGACGGTATTGAAGTCCTTTTTGGAACTGTTGGGGTTTTTATCTCTGCTGTGGCCGCTATTATAGGTTCTAAAAAGTTTAAAAAAGTAATACTTGAAGATGTAGTTTTTGACAAGGATTATTCCGTAAAATCAAAGGATCAGGTTGAGGCAAGATATTTGATAACTCCGTCATTTATGGAAAGATTTAAAAAGCTCGGCAAGGCATATAAATCAAAACAAATAAAATGTGCATTATTTGAGGAACATTTGATGTTTGCAATATCCACACCTAAAGATTTGTTTGAAGTTGGAAGTATATACCATCCATTGTCCGATACAAGACAGATCGAGGTCTTTTATAACGAAATCAGTGCAATATTTGATATAATAGATGAGTTCAAGCTGAATGAAAAGATCGGATTATGATATTGATATTTGTTACAAGGTTATAAATGTTTATTAATAAGAGGTTAATTAATGTCAGATGATATAAAAAATAACTTTCACGAAATATATAAAAATGAGATTTTGCCTCAGTTTTCTTATTTGGAATCCGAGAGAAAAGTATTATATTTCAGGGTTGTTATATTTTGTGTTATATCATTGTCTATTGCTGCAATGTTGGCTTGTACTGCCCTTGTCAAGTCGTTTCCGGAAGGGGTGCGTACTTTGACCGGTATTATTTCTTTTGTAATTGTCATTGTGGCTTTTTTTATTTCGGGAATTATGAATTGTAAATTCGTTGCCAGGCTTAAAAATGCTATTTTACCAAAAATGTTGATGGTGCTTGGCAATATTAGAAAATTAGAAGAGAGTGAGTTAGGTTCCATAGAAAAAAATATTTATAAATCTAAGTTATATGAGTTCGACGATTGTGGTTTTGAAGATTGTTTTGCCGGTAATTATCGAGGCGTTGATTTTACTGCCGCTGAAACTGTTTTGACTACAGAAGTTAAAGATAAAGATGGCGGGACAAGGCAGGTTACCGTATTTAACGGGCTTATGTTGTCTTTACCTTTTAATAAGAAGATAAGCGCATATACTATGATTGCTCCAAAAGATATGACCTCTGAAAAATCTTTTAAATTAATTATCTTGTTAATATTTTCAATTATATTTTTTATAATGTTTATAACAACATTCTCAGTTGTTATTTTGTTGTGGTTTATTCTACTTGCTTATGGGGTAGTTGTTGTAATGAAAAATAATGAATTTGATAAGGTCAAACTGGAGGATGTTGATTTCGGGAAAGAATATTCCGTAAAGTCTGAAGATCAAGTAGAGGCAAGATATTTGGTTACTCCGTCTTTTATGGAAAGATTTAAAAACCTTAAAAAGACATACAATTCAAAA
>JAFUUT010000101.1 GCA_017477685.1 bacterium
AAAGATAAAATGATATTTAATGCGGATTATGTATTACCAAACGGCGCAATTGCAGTTGAGAAAAGTACTGAGATTGCATATTTTGATTTGAAATATAAATTTGCGAAGAAAAATTGTATTGTAAAAGATGTAGAGCCTGATTTAAAACCTGAGCTGCTAAAAATATCTTCAATAGATTTTTGTTCTCCTGAGATTGATATTGGGTACAATTATTCAAAATGGAAAAAAGTTGAAGGTAAAACGGATTCCCTGTCTTGTGAATTGTATGATGAATTCGTTTGGTATAAAGCGCAGATACCTGATAATTTGAATGAAATTACAATCAGCGCAAGACATTTGTTTGCCGTTTATATTAACGGAAAAGAAGTTTTAAATCGTAACAGTTATAAGCTCGAAAAATTACAGGAGGTTCCTGAAACTATTTCTATTCCGTTAAATCCTGAGATATTGAAATATGAGGTTAATGAACTTACAATTCTTGTTCAGAATTTAGGTTTTGATAAGGGCTTTTCAGGAGATACAAACAATCCGCGCGGACTTGTGATTTTTGAAACTAATCCTAAAGTCGATATTCAATTTTATGTTTGCGAAAAACTCGCGATTGAGCGTTCTAAAAAATGGGAAAGCGAAAATCCGTATTTGACAAAAATTACTTGTAATTTTGATGTGGATTTAAAAGAGGATGTATTTTTTGCAAAATATATTTCGTTTGAAGATTTTAATTGCAGGCGGGCTACTATTTATCTTAACGGGGTAAAAATCGGCAGGTATATAAAAAGAACGCATGTACAGTATAAGTTCTATTTGATAAATGAATTTTTGAAACCTCACAATACTCTTGAGGTTGTTGTATGGGAAAAAGACAGAAATATAAAATCTCCATGGGGCTTTAAATCTGATTTGAAAAATGTTAAAATATTAATAGGTACGTTTAAAGCATATCAGTTGTTTAAGTAAAATTAGGAGTAAAAAAATGGCTATAGTTCCGGAGTTTTTGATTAAGAGAATTTATCAAAAGGGTTCATTAAAAAAATTGGAAGACGGAGTGAGTCTTGTTTTGAAAAATGTTCTTGGTCCGGGGCTTATCAGCGGATTTAATTTTGTGAAAATAAACGGTATATTGTTTGAACCGAAAGATGTAAAATTTGTAACTAACGGTGTTGAATATTCGGGAACAGATGTTTCTGAAACAAATCCTGTTGTATTCAGACTTGGACAAATCGGTACACTTATTCTTAAAGGCAAAGAATGTATTGTTGACGGGATAAATGAAATAATTATAGAAGCTATGAACCCTGAGGCAGGGCGAGTTCAATTGTCCGCTCAAGACAGTGTGTAGAGAAATCTTTTTTTGTTAATAATTGTAAAAATTAAACTCCAATAATGGCAAATTTATGCCTTTATGTGTTTTATTATCATGTGTGTGAAGGAGTAGAAAATGAATATAGCCAAATTAAATCCGATAGGATATGAAGTTCAAACAGATAAAGGTAATAAATATAAAAGGTCTAATATATGGAAATCCGTTGCGGCCGCAACTATTGCTTTGGATGTGTTTTCTATGAGTGCTTCAAAAAAAATAAAAAATCCTATAGCGAAGGGAATTATGGATAATTTAGGGTCAAAATCTTTTTTGGAAACCATTGAAGATTTATTCAAGATAAAAACTCCGACAAAATATTATAAACCTATATTGGCAGCTGTATTTGTTTTGTCATCTGTTGTTGAATATTGGGCTGGCATCATAATGGAT
>JAFUUT010000102.1 GCA_017477685.1 bacterium
ACAAACACCAATGCGATTATCAGGAATAATATTCCAAAATAAGGAGCAATGTGTCTGAAATTTTCATTTATTGCAATTTCCGTAGCAAGCAAACCGAATAAGGTAGTAAACTTGATTATAGGGTTCATTGCAACGGATGAAGTATCTTTGAACGGATCACCAACAGTGTCGCCAACAACTGTTGCTTCATGTAAAGGTGTGCCTTTTTCAGCCAAATCAACTTCAACGATTTTCTTAGCATTATCCCAGCAGCCGCCGGCATTTGCCATAAATACGGCTTGGAATAAACCAAAAATTGCAATAGCTATCAGATAGCTTACAAAGAATGATACCGCTAGTTGAGAACTTGTGCTTGGTGCGGATAAACAAGCAAGAGCAAGCGCAAATGTAAACAATGCGATAAAGATATTTACCATACCTTTTTGCGCATATTGAGTACAAATTTTTACAACTTCTTTTGAATTTGCAAGATTAGCACTTTTTTCATCTGCTTCGCCTAACTTGATATTATCTTTAATATATTCGGTCGCTCTGTATGCACCGGTTGTAACTGCTTGCATTGAAGCACCGCTAAACCAATAAATAACAGCACCGCCTGTTAAAAGCCCTAACAATGTATAAGGATTTAACAAGTTCAATATCATTTCAGGCTGAATGCCCAATGTATTTTTAATAACTAAAATTAGTGAGAAAATCATTGTAGTTGCACCAACAACAGCAGTTCCGATAAGAACAGGTTTTGAAGTTGCTTTGAATGTATTTCCCGCTCCGTCATTTTCTTCTAAGTATTTCTTAGCGTTATTAAAATCAGGCTCAAAACCGTATTGTGCTTTAATTTCTTCCCCAACATTAGGAATTTCTTCAATTAAAGACAACTCATAAACTGATTGAGCATTATCAGTTACAGGCCCGTAAGAGTCAACGGCAATAGTTACAGGTCCCATACCTAAGAACCCAAATGCAACTAAACCGAATGCAAATACTGAAGAATAACTCATCAAATCTTCAGGAATATATGTACTTGCGATATATGCTAAAGCCATCAAAAGAACAATAACTGCACCAATCCAGAAGCCGGAGAAGTTTCCTGACACAATACCGGAAAGGATTGTTAATGATGCCCCGCCTTCTCTGGAAGCTGTAACAACTTCTTCTGTGTGTTTAGCTTTAGGAGATGTAAATATTTTTGTAAATTCAGGTATCAAAGCCGCACCCAAAGTTCCGCAAGATATAATTGTCGCTAAGACAAACCAAATACATCCGCCCATATCTTTTAATAACCAATTACTTACGCCATATGTCATACCGATTGAAAGAATGGATGTAAGCCATACAAGCCTTGTTAATGATAATTCAAAATCAAATTTTACGGCTTTTTTAGCATAAGCATTGTCAAAAATATGATTAATCCAATATGCTACAACAGATGTGATAATCATTAAAAATCTCATTACAAAAATCCAAGCCAAAAGTTGAACTTGATTTTCTGCTCCGAGAACAGCAAGCAAAATAAAACTTACTAAAGCAACACCTGTTACACCATAAGTTTCAAATCCGTCTGCTGTAGGGCCGATAGAATCTCCGGCATTATCTCCGGTACAATCGGCAATTACACCAGGGTTTCTAGGGTCATCTTCTTTAATTCCGAATTGTATTTTCATTAAATCCGAACCGATATCAGCAATTTTGGTGAATATACCTCCCGCAACACGCAGTGCCGAAGCACCTAATGATTCACCTATTGCAAAACCGATAAAGCAAGCACCTGCAATTTTTCCGGGAACAAACAATAGAATTACAAGCATCATAATAAGTTCAATTGATACAAGTAAAACTCCAATGCTCATGCCTGCTTTTAAAGGAATATTCAAAATATTTAACGGATTACCTTTCAAAGATACAAATGCGGTTCTTGCATTGGCTAAAGTGTTCATTCTTATACCAAACCAAGCAACTGCATATGAACCTAAAATACCAATTACAGACCAGCCAAGAATCGTTAGAACTCCCATTAGACCCATATGCTGCAAATAGCCAAAATAAAAGGCAATACATGCACCAATTACAACTTCTAATGCGAGTAAAAATTTACCTTGCTGAACAAGATATGTTTTACAAGTTTCGAAAATCGTATTTCCGACAGATGCCATTGAACTATGAACATCCATCCTTTTTACTTCTGAAAATTTCCATAGTCCGAATATCAAACCTGCAACTGCAACACCTATACCGATTAAAAGCAAAGTATAGCTGTCAGGAGATATAGCTTTGATATTTGGCACTACAAGATCCGCCTCACTTGCAAAAGCGGGCGAATTACCAACAGCAAATGCAACAAGCACTGCCATTAGAGATGTAAACTTTTTCATCATATATCTCTCCTTCTTACCAAAACTGTTTACCTAATTATTATAGTTGATTATTGAGATATTCACAATAGTTTTACATAAGTTAAAAACACGCTTTTGCCATTTTAGGATAATACTGCTAAAATAAACTTATGAATCACCATCATATTGTACAAATTTGGATAATATTTTTAATTTTTGTGATCTGCTCACTTTTCACACTAATTCCCTATGACAAATATCAGAAAAAATATATGGATTTCATACATGATTTTAACAATGTTC
Source organism: bacterium (assembly GCA_017477685.1). Taxonomy (GTDB): domain Bacteria; phylum Cyanobacteriota; class Vampirovibrionia; order Gastranaerophilales; family Gastranaerophilaceae; genus Zag111. The sequence goes on from JAFUUT010000102.1 coordinate 2,634, forward strand.
CCCAAAAACACTTTGACGAACAAATAAAAAAAGCCAATCTATACGAAGAAGAAGGAATCGAAGAATCAAAAATTAAAGCTAATTTCAGAAAAAATGAAAAAAGAGTAAACGATTATAAAAAACCATACTTTATCAGAGACAAAAAAAACAGACACATCCTGCACAGATACAAAGACTAATTTATATAAGCATCCTCAATAACACGAATTTCATACAAAGTTCCTGCAGGAATATTTACATCTTTACCTTTCTGTAAAAGTCCGGTGACAGGAGAGGCAACAGTGCCGACAGCTCCAACAACAAAACCTCCGATGGTTGGTAATGGAGATATCAATGTACCTAAAGGATTTGATGCCAATTTTTTGGAAGCGGCACGTCCCTTTTGGTAGACATTTGTTGCACTTTTGATTTTATTCTTCACCCCGACTAAATATTGCCTTGCCCCTTTTATTCTGTTAAAGAAAATATGTTCACCATTAACCTTTGTTATTACTGCGTTTATCGGAACAGTCTTGCCATCATACACCAAGCTTGTTATTTTAATCTCTAACAACCCACCGTTACCCGCAAATTGTGAGGAATGAGATTCAACAACACTACCTTTAAATGTTGTCCCTGCAGGTATAGTTATAACACCGTTATTAACCGTTTTTGTCGATTTGAAAGAAACGGTGGTATTTAGACCAAACCAGCTTGTTGCCTTTCCGTCTGATTTAAGTTCAAATCTTGTCCAGCGCGGAATTTTTTTTCCGGATTTTGCAAAGGCATTTGATTTTATTGTACTGATAACTTGAGATGCATTAAAAACAGGCGTAGTCTGAGGCACTGAAGTTGCGGCAGATTGCGAAGAAACAGGAGAGGCTGCACTATTTTTTAAATTCGACGGAAGCTGAGGAAGCATTTCATCGCTCAACTTTGATGAATTATATTTTTCCTTTATCTCTGCATCGACTGAAGTATCCAATTCATAAGAAAAAACAGGTGCAGAAGTTATTAATATTGCAAATAGCAGCAAAACTATTTTCTTCACTGTTGGCTCCTTGTAGGTAAAATTGCATAAAGTAAAAACATTATAATAAACAAGAAAGGGAAAAAGAATGCGCACAAAAATACCAAAGCATTCACAAATATTGCGATAAACCTGTCAGATGTTATATCCCACAATCTGTTTGAGCATAAACAGAAAAAAGTATACAAAAACGGAATTTCTACAAATAGAAAAAATAAAATAAACAAAAGGACAAACTGTGCAGGAACTTTTATCATAAAAAACAACCCCGCACAAAAAAGCAATAAAACTATTTGTATAAATATGACACCTATAGAGAACTTAAAATAAGTTTCTCTATTAATTGGTTTAGTTATCTTTAATAAATGTTCAAATATAGCAGTATTCAATTATTCCCCCTTAAGAAGTTCATTAATAGCTTTTGCCGCTTTTTTACCTGCGCCCATTGCGTTAATCGCATTAGATTCCCCGACCGGTGCAACATCACCGCCTGCATATACACTAGGAATATTTGTAGACCGATCTTCGGAATTCACAACAATATAACCTTTTTTATCAACTTCGATATTTAATCCGTCTGCTTCACTGGAACGCTGTATTATCGGATTTGGGTTTGTACCGAGAGCAACAATAACCGTATCAACATCCTCTGTAACATACTCTCCGGTGCCGACAGGACGACATCTGCCTGATTCATCAGGTTCTCCCAGTTTCATCTTCTCGAATTTCATACCCGCAACATAACCGTCTTTTCCCAGAATTTCAACAGGAGCCATTAAAAATTTGAAAATTATACCTTCTTCTTTTGCATGCCTTATTTCTTCAAGACGTGCCGGAAGCTCTTTTTCAGTTCGCCTGTACAGAATAGAAACTTCTTCAAAACCTACACGAACAGCAGTTCTGGCAGCATCCATTGCGACATTACCACCTCCGATAATAGCTGCTTTTTTACCAATTTTTAACGGAGTTACAGAATTTTCCTTACCTGCACCCATAAGATTGACCCTTGTTAAAAATTCATTGGCTGAAAATACCCCGTTCAAATTTTCACCTTTTATGTGCATCATTTTTGGAAGTCCTGCACCTGAGCATATAAATATTGCATCAAAACCATCTTCTTTAAGCTGCTTTAGTGTAATGGATTTTCCGACAATAACATTCGTTTTAAATACTACACCCATATCTTTTAGATTAGAAATTTCTCTGTCCAGAAAAGTTCTTGGAAGTCTGAATGGGGGAATGCCATATCTTAAAACTCCGCCAAGCTTATGCAAAGCTTCAAAAACAACCACTTCATGTCCGGCTTTCCTTAAATCCGCAGCAGCAGTAATGCCTGCGCACCCAGAACCGACAACAGCAACCTTTTTACCGGAAGGAATAATTTCTGGAACTTTTGCTTTTGTGTTATCACCCACATATCGTTCCAAGGCGCCAATAGAAACAGGATCTCCTTTTATACCCAGCACACAATTACCCTCGCACTGCCTTTCTTGAGGGCATACACGACCGCATACGGAAGGGAGCATACTGGTCTTACGAATTATTTCACCTGCCTTATCTATATTATCCTCTTTTATTGCTTGAATAAAATCGGGAATTTGTATATTCACGGGGCAGCCCTGAACACAACGAGGATTCTTACAATTCAAACACCTTGAAGCCTCTAGTTTTACCTGTTCTTGAGTAAAATTACTTTCGACGGCCTCAAAATTTGAACGCCTTTGAATTTTACCCTGTTCCGCAACTCTTTGTCTTTCTATTCCCATTTTATAAAGCCTTCCAATAACTACTCTCTTACAAAATAATTCTAGATTAAAACCCTCAATGTTTCAAGTTCCCTATCGTAAATCTTTCAGAATTACTTTTATATTGTCTTTAGAA
>JAFUUT010000103.1 GCA_017477685.1 bacterium
AAAGTAAAAATCATTACTCCTGCGGAAGTTTCAGTTTCAACACTTACAACAGACAGTATAACATATTCTTCTCTAACGCCGACAGCCAAAGAATTAGAGATTGATCAGAAAAAATTCTTCGCATTCAAGATTGATGATGTTGCAAAAGCTCAATCAAACGGTGATATTATGGAAGCACACTTAAACAACGCAAAACGAGCAATAGAAGAAGTTCAAGATTCATATTTATTAGGTTTGCACACTGATGTCGTTTCAGCAAACACTGTAGGAACAGAAGCAGCTCCCATTGAATTAAACAAAAGCACAATTTACAGCAATTTTGTAAAATTAGCAATGGCGCTCAAAAATTCAAATGCAGTATATGCGGGAGTACGTCCTTGGGTCGTTATCAATCCTAATATCGAAGCATATTTACTTCAAAGTCCTGAATTTATCAGCGCTTACAATATTGCGGACAAAACGCTGCGAGAAGGTTCTATCGGACAAATTGCAGGTATGGATGTACTTGTTAGCACAAATTTAACAGAAGTTGATGACAAATATTATGTTTTAGCCGGCACTAACGATGCTATCACTTTTGCTTCCCAACTTGCAAAAATTGAAAGCCTGAGAGATAAAGACAGCTTCTCTGATTTGGTAAGAGGCTTATATTTGTATGGCGCTAAGACTGTTCAACCTTCTGCATTAGCAAAAATGATTGTTAGCGCACAATAAAAGTAAGATTTTGCGTACTCTTTTCAATAAAGAAAAAGAGTACGCAAAGAAACAACGGGAGGATATTTGATGTTTTCAAGCATAAAAGACCTAATAAAACAACTGGCTAATAATGCTGTTATTGTTGCAGAAACCGAACTGGGTTCGGGCAGAGGAGAAGAAAAAAAGAAAAAGGCAATAAAGTATATTCTTGATAACTTACCATTCTGCGGAATTGTTAAAGAGATTATTTCGATTTTTCTATCCGGTTTTATAGACAATGCAATAGAAGCAGCAGTTTATTATATGAACTCACTACAAAAAGAAGAAAAAGGAGAATAAAACAACATGTTAAATCAAAATATAAATGGAGTTTCACCGTCAGCCGTGACTCCTCAAATAAATTATACTGATGTTATTCAAGAAATTGAACTCGCCCTTCAGGCAGACTTTCAAAAACTTCAGCTGCTTATTCAACAAGGTATAGTAACACAACAACAAGGACAGTACCTTATGAATGAATTAGTAAACAAAAAACAACAAATTGATGTGTTTAAGCAGTCTGTAGGGAATTTTGATTACAAACCTGACGTCCAGAAGCTCCCTCAGGATACTCAAAACGAAAACCCGCTGGATATTTTCGTGAAAGAGAACCCTGAATTCTTTACTAACGAAGGACGAAAAGAACTTTTTGAATACATAAAAAATTTAGATGTGGATAAAGATGAAATTTCCAAAATAGCAAAACTCGCTCAAGACCTTGAAAATTACGCAGTTGACAGCTATTTAAAAAAGTCCGCACACGACAAATCATTAAATGACGAAAACTTTATCGCAAAGAGCAGATTGACATCATATGCGCAGCATGCTCCTTCAGATAGCAATTACAGCAGGATTTTCACTCGTGAGGACATCGGCAAAATGAGTGGTGAAGAATTCACCAAGAATGAAAAACTGATAATGGAACAGGTCAAACAAGGTTTAATAAAATAAATTATCAGTTGGTAGCAAGTAGGGCTTGGGAATGAATTATCATTCCCAAGCTTTATAAAAAGGAGATTAAATGAATTACTTAGAACTTATAAACAAATGTCTACTGGAACTAAATTACAGAGAAGTAAATACTTTTTCAGAACTTGTAAAAAATGACCACAAAAGAATTATGACGAATTTGAACGTGATAAACAATGAAATATGCAACAGCGACAATTGGAATTTTCTGCTGAGAACCAAAACACTAAATATACCGGCACACACAACAATGGTTGAAAACCCGATAAAAGGCAGAATTCTGCACTTATTAATAGACGGAGAAAAATACAAATTCAAAGGGGATTTTGAACAGTTTTTAACTTCAAATCCCCCGCAAAAAACATATTCAATGTGTGCAAATCAGCTGATTTTTCCAAAATTCCCGACTAACAAAAATGCCGAAATAATCTACTATACCCAAAACAGTGCAGTAGATTCAAATGGCAATGAAAAAGAAGAAATGGATACACAAAGCGATCAATCACTGCTACCAATGCCATTTGCTCAACAGCTGCTGGTGTATGGAACATGTTTAAGACTAAAAGGAAACCCGTCATATATCAAATTCAATTACTGGTTGAGCATGTACAAAGAAGCATTGGCAAATCTCAAATCAAAAAGCAGTATATATGCAAAAGACTCGGCAGGTATAAAACTATTCCGACAATAAGAATAAAAAAAACAGGAAGTCGTTTTCATTCCCCCCTGTTAAGATTTACACTAGCCGAAATATAAATAGCATGTATATTATACAAACTATTCAAAAAAAATACAAATTATTATAAGAAATGTAACATGATGAAACAATTAACAAAACAGCAAAAGCAATTTGTTTTAGAGTATATCAGATGTTTAGACGGAGAAAAAGCTCTAATACAAGCAGGCTATAAAACCAAAAATACAAGACAGTTTGCCTCTGAATTGCTTGCAAAAGACGCTATAGTCAACGAAATTAAAAAGCAGCTAAAAATTCAAATCGATTCACTTTATGTACAAAAAGGATATGTAATACAAAAACTTTTGCAAATAGCGGAATTTTCACTGGAGGAAGAAGAACTTCTCGATAAAGACGGCAATTATACCGGAAAGAAAAAACTCAGAGATTCCGGAGCCGGCCTGAAAGCATTAGAAGCCCTTTGCAAATATCTCGGTTTTACAAATACTTCAGAAGATGAGAATAACTACCAGGAGGCAAAAATAATAACCATCGCAAATTTGGATGATAAAAAAATTTAAAATGAAAGGTTTAAACAATGAAAGAAGATAAAGAAATCGAAAAAATTCTTTTAAATGATGAAAGTTATGAAAAATTTATACATTCAAAAACCGAAAAAGAATTCAACAATATACTAACGAAATCAAAAAATAATGAAAGAAAAGAAATTACCGATATTAAACAGGTGCCAAAAGAGCTTTTATTTTCCAAACATACAATATACACCGTAATCAATAAAGACAGTAAAACTCAATCCCACATCAACGGTATACAAGCCGAGGGCTATTTAGGTGCTCAAGAGCTTGTAAGGGAAAAATTTATGTCAGGACAAACAGATTACTTTGTATCAGGCAGCAATTATATAAAATTTCTAAAAACCAGAATTTAAATATGTGCAAATTCCATCAAATCATATATAATCCCCGACTGAATCTTTTTCATAATTTGCACTATATCCCCGAAATAAAAGCATGTTACCTGAAATACGCAAAATACCTCCACGATGATTATGCAAACGAAGACTTCTACACATATTTAGAGGAAACTTCGCCCTGCATCTGGGCTATCACAGATTATCATAATCAGTTCATGGGTTTTGTATCTTTAGACAACTTCACAGGAAGCAAAACCCAAAACTACAGTGCAGAAGTATTAACATGTTTTGAAAAGAAGGCTTGGGGTAATTTTACCCGATATAGTGCAAAATTTTTTTTCAAAAAATGTTTTGATGAATTCGGGTTCTATAAAATAAAAGCGCTTATATACCCTGATAATCACAGGATATCAACACTTTTGAAATTCGCAGGATTTCAATACGAAACAACTCTGCCCAAAGAGACTGTACGATTGGGCAAACTACAGGATATAGACCAATATTCAATATACAGAACTTACTATTATAAAGAGGTGAACAATGGATACTAAAGACGAAACAAAAACACTTGATTATTATAATGAACAATTTTTACTAAGCGAAGTAGTAAAAAAATATGACTATTATGATGAAAAACGAAACCAGCAAAAATCTGATAACAGATTGATATCGAATGCGATATACAATTCAACAATACCCGCAATTAACAATTGGGATTGCAAAATACAACTACCTGAAATATATGAACTTGCCCAAACGCTCAAATCTCATATCATGCAAAACTTATACTCTCATCCTGATGGGATGTTTGACGTTTCGGGCGCAAATTTTGAATCTCAAAAATACGCAAATAAACAAAAAGCAATGCTTGTAAACACATTTGAAGAAATGAAAATTTCACAAGAAATAGAAAAAATAGTAGACTCCGTTGTCGAAACAGGAGAAGTAACACTATTTGTCGGTTGGGAAACACGCACAAAAAAAATAAGACGAGCATTAACACTAAAAGAACAATATGAAAAAGAAACAAACGCTGCTTTTACTCTTGAAGAAAAGGTCGTCTACGACAATGCAAAGGTCAAATTTATAAACTATGAAGATTTCGTTTTTGATAAAAGCGAAATTTCAAATTGGGATTCTTGTTCAAAGATATACAGAACTTACCAATCATTTGACGAAATTAAAACAAATAAATCAAATAACATGTTAACCCCTGAAAAATTGGAATTGCTGAAAGGAGTGATGGCAAAGAAACAAGGTTACAATGAAATATATTCAAACAACAAAATTGAAGTACTGGAATTTTGGGGTGATATAGAACTTCCGAATGGAGAATTTCTGAAAAATCAACTTATCGCAGTCGCAGGCAGAAAAATTATTATAAGATTTGAAGAAAATCCCTTTGTAATAAACCCTTTTATTCATGCAAATATTATTGAATGCCCGACAACAGGCAGGGGAATTTCTCCTCTTAGAGTGGCTCTTATATTAAACAATATTTCATCAACAATACTAAATAAACAACTTGATGCCCTGTCACTTATGATGAATCCTCCATATCTTGCGCCAAAAGGCTGTTTTAGAGGAACACAAGAAATTCATCCCGGAAAAATAATAGAATACGATTCAACACTTATGACTTCCGTGCCTGTACCATTATCGTTTGATAAAGCAATGACCGGATGGGACTTTTTAAACTACTTCAAAACTACAACTGAGAGTGCAACCGGTATTTTTAAAAACATGTCAGGTAACTTGCAATCCTTGGAAAGAACAGCCACCGAAATAAATTATTCAATCGGCGGTCAAGAAGCCAGACTTAATATGATTTTAGAGGCTATAAACAGAAAAATTATTGTTCCGATGGTCGAAAAAACGGCAGAACTTATATCAAATTTCAAAATAGGAAAAGAATCCATCCTAATAAGAGATAAGGGAGAAATTCAATATGTGGACATAGACGACAATGTAAGAAATTCAGATTATATATATCGCTATGGAGACAGAAAAGCTTCTTTTGAAAGGAAAAATAAACTAAAGGAACTTTTTGAAGTAATACACACATTCGTTCAAACTCCTGATGTTTCAAAAAGAATTAACTGGATTGAATGTTTCAAATTTGCACTGGAACAATACGGAGTGGAAAACGCAAACAATTTCCTCACAAACGATATACAAGATGCACAATAATTTCTTTAGTTTTGCATAGCACAACTCCTAACAAGGGAAGATATAATTCTTCCCTTTTTCTTTGTCAATTTTTAAGAGGTGAAAAATGAAATACAAATTACTAGATGCACAAAGACAATTTTTAGAAATTCCGCACAACTATACTCTTGATATAGCAGTATATCAGGGAGGATACGGTTCAGGGAAAACATTTGCCGGAGCATTACTCGGGATATTACTTGCAATAAAATATCCCGGAATTAGGGGACTTGTCGGCGCTCAAACATACACACTTGTCCGAGATACAACATTAAAAACATATTTTGAACATCTTGATAATATCGGGTTTAAAGAAGGAATTGATTACAAATGGAATTCCTCGGAACAAAAACTTGTATTCCACAACGGTTCAGAGATATTATTCCGACATTTTGACGAGCCCAATAAACTAAAATCCTTAAACTTGGGTTTTGTTGAAATAGAGGAGATGTCAGATATACCTTATGACACATTTAAAATGCTTTTGGCAAGAATGCGCCAGAGAATTCACAAAAAATGGGGTAAATTCACATACAGGATATTTGGGCACACAAATCCGGAACTTCAACAGGGCTGGATTTATACAACATTTTTCATAAATCCTCCGCCAAACTACAGAATAATCTGCGCCCCCACAACTCAAAATATTTATCTGCCAAAAGGTTTTTGTGAAGAACTAAAACAACTATATGACGAAAAGTACTATAATACATTCGTTCTCGGGCAAACAGGCAATTACAATGACAACCTTGTTGTTAAAGATTTTACGCAAGATAATATAAAAGATATTCCATACAGACAAGACTTTGATATACATATAAGCTGCGATTTCAACGTAGATCCGATGGCTTGGGTTCTTGCGCACAAAACAGATGATAAAGTATTTTATTTTGATGAATTAGTACTTGAAAACACAACCACTTCAAAAACCTGTGATGAATTTTACAGAAGATACCCAAATCACAAAGGTAAAATTATAGTAAACGGAGATGCCTCAGGGGATAATCGCAGCTGTACAAGCGAATACACGAATTATGTCATTATAAAAAAGAAATTACTTTCATTTGGTTATGATGCGGAGATAAAAATTAAAGCTTTTAATCCTCCGATAAAAAATCGGATTGCAGCATTCAATGCAAAAGTTAAAAATGCAGCAGGAGATATAGGACTCTACATATCTCCAAAATGCGAAAAACTTTTGTATAACATATATAATCTGCGATATATAGAAGGGACTTCAAAAATAGACATCCCAAGCTATACCCAGATTAAACAATCAAAAGAATTAAAATTTTTATCTCACCCGTTTGATGCTGCAAGTTATCTTGTAGATTTTTATTGGCCGATAGTCTTATAAAGGAGAACAAATATGAATACGGAAACTTTAATTTATTATGCACCGGTACTTGTAGTAGTATTGGTATTTTTAATCCAACAGCGAATTGTTGTAACCCCCGAGGAGCTTGAGCGCAAACATCGCGAAATTCTCTCGGATATAGAAGAAAGATTTGTGACCCGCAACAGTTATGACGATTTAAAATCCCAATTTATCGATATGAAAGAAAAAATCGACAAAATCTATGATTGCTTGATTTTTTAAACACTCAAAATAGCAAACAAGAAAAAGAAAGAAAGAAAGTCAATAAAATGACTAAAAAATATAACCCGATAGAATATATTAAAAACAAAGAATATGAATTTACACAAGAAATGTACAAAGAATAAAATCCGAAGAATTAATTACAGATCTTGAAGATAAACGAAAATTTGGGCAGTGTAATAAGATACCTATCACTCCGATACGAGGCATAAGAGGCGTTATGTCTATTGGCATACCAACCGGCTTTGCAGCTCCTGCGGAGCATATTTTTACCCTTGATGAGGAATACTAATTATTTATATCCTTGAATTATTATTAAGAATATGGTATCTTAACGAAGAAAATTACACTTATCGGATAAATTTTATGAATATTTTTAAATACTTTATTATCGGCATTTTATGTTTTTGCAATATTTGCATAGCACAAGCCGAGGTTATAACAAATTATAATAATCCCGTTATTTACAAAACTGTTTTATTCAAAAATGGGGAAAAAGACGCTAACAAAATTTTATATGAACATATAAAAAAAATTTCAACTAAAGAATCTCTTGAATATTGGAATTTTTCGGAACAATCTGTTTGTGCATATAAGGTAGATTTGAATAATGACGGGAGTAAAGAAATAATAGGTTTTGCTCGTCCCCTTGCCTTTTGGAGCTGGAATGAAGGTACTGATCTATTTATTCTAAAAAAAATTAAAAATGAATACATAAATATAAGTGTATCCGGCATTCAATTTTCTCCAAATAGAAACCTATATATTTTGAAGAGTAAAACTAAAGGATATAACAACATAAAATTCTATTTTTTAAGGGCGTCAGAAAACGATTTCGGGTATGCATCATTCAAAAATAATAGTTATGAATGGAATTACAGTAAAATGCCCCAAACCCCTGAAAGGACTCGAAATGAAAGATTAATAAAATAAAAGACCCGCTATTGCGGGTCTTTGCTATTCCTATCCTTAATAAATTCCTGTCTTTTCCTAATTTCCAACGATTTGTTCATTTTATGCTATAAAATTTGTTCCAAAACGATTTGCCCCTTGGAAGAATGATTGCTTCATCATTTGAGACAATGTTTTCTTAACGACTCTTTTATTATTCAAATTTTCGTGAACATCATTGATTGCTTCAGATGTTGATTTATATGTGTTTGTAACTGCATCAGAAAATAATAGCAATGTTGCCATAACTTGTATCCTCTCTTCTCTTAAATTTCTTTTTCTTTATTTATCTCTTACATATATATAAAAACTTTTTTCAAAAAAATATTGCCTTTTTATATTCAATTTATATAACTTTTGTTACATTTCTTTACATAACCCCCGAATTATTAAAGTTCAAATAAAAATATGCCGATTACAGACGTAAGACGAAAGGAATATTCAATGGGATTATCTTCAAACGCAAGACTTTTATCCATAACAGCCCGCTTGACCAGTAACGAATACGAGTCACAGCAGGTTTCTAATGCAAAAATGCGTCTTGCTACAAAATCCCAAGAAGCAAGCGAAAGGTATCTTGAAGCATTAAGCGAAACAAACTACTCTTATATGACTTTTGATGCACAAGGTAACGCTCTTAATGTCCCTCTAACCGCAGCTGTTTTATATCAGTATGGTAACTCAAAAAATCAATACATACTTTCAAATGCCGCAGGACAAGCACTTATAAGCAGAGAAGACAAATATCATTATGATAATGCGGCAACTCTTAGAGAATTTTTAGAAAGCTACGGTTTGAACGCAAACTTTAGAACTCAAACCCTTAAAGAGAATTATGAATACTTAAACAGCAATAGTAGTGACCCTGCAATTGGCGGCAGAGCAGCTTTAGAACAGTGGCAAAATCTTATGGACAGCTATAAAGCTAATGCCGCATATAGTACTGATGCTTGGGCAAAAGAGTACACAGAAAGCAAAGAAGTCTATAATGCCGCATTAGAAAATTACAACAAGGCAATACAGGAACTATCCGAAGGGAAAAGTACTTTTACAGGCATACACATTGATACAAGTACTACACCATATACAATTCCGCTAAACAACGATGAAAAGATGATTGAAATCTTCACTACAGAACCTAAAGCGGATCTTGAAGACAATGGGGTGATATTTAACGATACAGATCCGAACTCAAATACTGTATACCATAAAATTGATATTGATACTATTCTTGAAGAATTGACAGAAATATTAAATACTGCAAAAGAAAGATATTCAAATGCCGTTACATATGATGCATATATCGAAAATATTATCAGAAGTGACAGCGCTAATTCCACAGCTTGCGATAATTATGATAATTATTTAGAACATTTAAACAATTTCAATATAGAAATGGAAGAACTCGGAATCAACATGAACGAAGTATACTCATACGATGACACCACAAAAGCACGCTGGTATACAAACTTATGGTACAGAATAAACGGAGATTCCACTTCAAAATCTACTAATCCAAACTGTGCAGAACTTGATAACAAATTACTAACCAGTACTTCCTGGATAAAAGATGCACTCGCACACGGTGATATATCAATCGAAATGGGTACATATACTCAATCCGAAAACCTGACCGTTGATTCAACAAAACCAACAGTAGAGGCACTCAAAGGCATTTCGTGGAAAACAAAAATATTCTCATCTTGTCCGGATATCACAAGAAGCGACAATGATAAAGCTATTGAAACAGCAGAAGCAGAATATCAAAAAGCTTTATCCGAAATTAACATCAAAGACGAAAGATACCAAAGGAAATTAAACACTTTGGACTCTGAGCATAATGCACTCCAAACAGAATATGAATCTGTTAAAAGTGCACTATCAAAGAACATTGAAAGATCATTCAAAGCCTTCCAGGGCTAGGGGTAGGGGTAAATGATACTCTACAACCGGCTGCGCCCTCCGCCAAAAGTACAAGTCAGGGCTGGGGGTAAATGATACTCTACAACCGGCTGCGCCCTCCGCCAAAAGTACAAGTCAGGGCTAGGGGTAAATGATACTTCTACAAATGATCGTACTGAAATTAATGTATAAAAAAGATTTATAAAGACTTTTCCCCTATAATTTATTTTTCCCTCTACCGAAGTTTCTTTAGTAGAGGTTTTCATTGTGGGTGAAGTCTGAGACATAATACCCCTCTCCTAAAGAGTAGGAGAGAGAAAGGTGAGGTCTGAATCATTATATCCCCTCTCCTAAAGAATAGGAGAGGGACGGGTGAGGTATGAATAATTTTCCTCCACTTGCACCCAATAAACTAATATACTAATATAATCTTATGAACAAAATTGCAATTACAACAGGGGACCCAAACGGAATCGGAGCAGAAATAACAATTAAAGCTTTGAACAAACTTGATTTGGCGGAAGATAAAGTCGTTTTAATAAGCAATAAAAAAATTCTGGATTTTTACGGAAAATTGAATAAAAACTACGAAATCATTGAAATCCCGTACGATTATCACAATATAAAACCCGGTAAAATCACGAAAGAAGCCGGAGAATTTTCTTTTCAATCGCTGGTTAAAGTGTGCCAAATAAAGCCAAAAGCCATTGTAACATCACCTGTTGCAAAAAACGCAATGCATCTTGCCGGTCACAATTTTAACGGTCAAACAGAGGTTTTACAAAAATACTTAGCCCGAGATAGTCAACTTGCCGAAATGCTTTTTGTTGCAAAAAATTTCAGAGTGTTACTTTTGACAAGACACTGTGCGCTAAAAGATATACAACTTACAAAAGAACTCGTAATCACAAAAATTAAAAACCTTGTGCGCACTTTTGAAAAAGATTTCAATATCAAATCCCCCAAATTCGCACTTTGCGGTTTTAACCCTCATGCCGGCGAAGACGGAATTTTAGGTTCGGAAGAACAAGAGATTTTAATTCCTGCAATTAGAGAATTATTACAAAGCGGAATTGATATTTCTATGCCGCAGCCTTCGGATACTTTGTTTGTAAAGGCGGCAGAACACTATTTTAATAATGAAAAAGATGAATACGACTGTTATATTGCGAACTACCATGACCAAGGTCTAATACCGATAAAAACAGTTGCAGGTATCAAAACAGTCAACACAACTATCGGTCTTGATATTATAAGAACATCCCCCGGACACGGTACAGCCTTTGATATCGCAGGGAAGAATATCGCAAATCCTGACGGCATGATAGAAGCGATAAAACAAGTTCTATAAACAGAATTTTGAATATATACAACCCGCACAATTTTCTTGATTTTCGGGGTAAATATAGGAGCTGCTTATTTGCTTGCAGATTTCTGCAATTTTATATTCATATATTTTTTTCATTTCATGAGTAAATTCAATAATATAATTCTTTTTATCTTTCAAATTAATATAGACAAAATACAAAGAATCATACTGTTTTAAATACCTATCCGCACAAATAAAATATATCATTGTTTGAAAATCATATTCAGGATTCTTGGGTATTGAACCTGTTTTATAATCAAGGATATAGTATTTCCCGCCATCTTTAACAAGTGCATCAATTCTGCCGCCAACCCAGTATTCACCTACTTTTGCGTTGATTTGAAATTCTGATTTGAAATACTCTTTATTATAAAATTCATTTTCTTTTAAGAGTTTCCATAATTCTTTTTCTTTTACACTTAACTGAGTTTCAAGTCTTTCAATATTTATCCCCTGAAGATTATAATTTGCAAGGGCGTGTATTTTTTTCCCTTTTTCAAAAGGCACAGACGATTGTGGCGCTGAAAGATTTTCTATATATGTATAACAGAACTTTTTAGGACAAGACAAGTAAGTTTTTATCATATTCGGAGAAAAAATATCTATCACTATACTTCACTCCTTTCCACATTTTGCAGCACTTCATCAAAAATTATATTAGGTTCGGAATCCTTTAATTTGCCAAAGCTTTGTTCTTTTTTGCTGGCACACAAGAATAGTTTATTTTTTGCACGAGTTATTGCGACATACAAAAGTCTCAAATTTTCGGCTAGTATTTCCTGTTTTAATTCAAGTTCACTTTTTTGTTTATATTGCGGATTAAATGCCCTGATTTCCTCCAGAAAATCAGCGGATTTTAAAGTTATAGATTCAACAGACAACGGCAAATTCTTTTCACTCAACTCAGGTATCACAACCAAATTAAATTCATCTCCTTTGGATTTGTGCATGGTCATTATTTGAATTTTGCCCTGTGCAGATTTTTTATCATCCTCATCTTCCTCGCTAAAAAATTTAAAACCGCTCAAATTCGGTCTTTTTGCAAGTTCGCCAAGACGATTTACCGCATATTCAAGAGAATTGTTATTCATACAAATTCTTTTGACCAAAGTTGAAATCAAATAAATATTTGATTTATCGATATCTGTTTTTAAAAGTCTTAAATCCTGAGCAATTTTTATAACAAGTTCATTCGGGGGCAAAGAGCATAATGAAATCCAATAATTTACATCCCAGTAAAATTGCTCCAATGCAGTATTTGCAAAATTATCACAATCTATTGTTATAATGGGATTTTCGTACTTTCTTATTTCATAACCGAGTCCCTGTTTATACACACCCATTTGATATAATGTATCAAAATTTTCACCTAAAACATTATTATCAAACGGATGCAGAATTATCTGCAATACGGCAAAAATGCTCCTGAATATATTTTTCTGCTCCAGACACTGGTTTCTTGTAATAACACTAAAGCCGCTATTTACAAGCAAACTTTGCCATTGGGTAACCTGATAATTATTCCTTAACAAAACTCCTACAGTATAATCGGGATTTTTAGCGAGTGTAGTTTTAATAAGATTTAAAACAGAATTTCTTTCATTAATCGGAGTATCGAAAATCTGTGCAGATACAGCATCTTTATCCTGAGGATTTTTACCTTCAACAGGATGCATATACATTTCAAAAAACGAGTTCTTACTTACATCATCTGTTAAACTCCATTTGACTAAAGAATTTGCACATTCCCAAACATCATGCGCACATCTTTGAGAACAATCCATACTCACATTTTGATTTTCTGTTATAAAACGTCTGAAACCTTCCACATCAGCATTAGAAAAAGTTGCGGTAATAGATTGATTAACATCTCCGCACCTTATCACATTTTTGTATTTACCCGACAGCAGGGTAATCAATTTCTGCTGAACAGACGAAGAATCTTGAGCCTCGTCTTCAATAATATATTCACAAATATCCTGATAATGAGCAAGAATATCCTCATTGTCCTCTAAAATTTTAACAGAACCAATCAGCATATCATCATAATCAATAAGATTAAACTCTTTTAAACTCTCTTGATATTTCAAATAAAATTCACTGAACTGCTTTAATTTTTTATCGGTAATATTTTCAGGAAAAACGCCGCGCCCTATTTTATAAACAGAAACAGCTCTATCAAATTCCTCCGCCATTTTTTGCTTTAAACCAAGCTGCGAAGAAATTTCTTTTAAAATTCTGCTCCTTTGCGAATCGTCACAAATTTCAAAATCCGCACTCAAACCCAGTTTTTCATAATTGCCGTTTTCCTTTAAAATTCTTAGGGCAAGACCGTGAATAGTGCTTATATTTGGCATTTTAGAAGAATTTTTACGGACGTTTTTAATTCTTTCTCTAAAATTCCTTGCCGCAGAACCCATATAAGTCAGTACAAAAATACGTTCAGGATCAATTCCTCGTTCTAACAACTTGATAATTAATGCAAGCAGTATAGTCGTTTTTCCGGCTCCGGGGACGGCAGATATACCCATGTAACCTGATTTGTACTCTAATACAGGTTTTTGATCTTCTCTTGGGATAATTTTGAAAACTTGTTCCTCTTTTTCATCGGCACTATTGTCTTCTTGTGTTATTATGTATTCTTCCAATGCGCCGTAATTTTCGACACCGTTGGAATCAAACAAACTAAAAGCACAATATATATGTTCCGATGCGCAAAGCGCAAGTTTTCTCAAAACTCTGGCATTTTTATCTTTTGAAAGTTGTATATTATCTTCTATCGTATATTCATTTTTATCCCAGTCTTTTTGGAAAACCCAGGCATTGTATAAAGGGCCGGTATCGGATTTTATCCACTCCGCATTTGACACATCCAGCCATATTTGATATTTTGTTTTGACCTGATTATCAATAATCTTTTGCGGGGTTGAAATTATAAGATTATCATTATCTATTTCCAAAACAGAATATGGATTTTCAGAAATAATAGAATTTTCAATTTGCAAAATTATATCTGACTTTCGGTTATTAAAATCCTTACCGAAAATATTTTCAAAATCTGTTATCTGCTTTATAAAGAAATTGAATTTATTAATTTCATTTTTATCTACAGAATTAAAATTATATAAAACATTATATATTTCTATTATTTGCTCGGAAAGTTTTTTATCAGAAGTCGAAAGACTTTCAACAAGATCCGTAAATGTTTTGTACTCCTCGGTATATTCACTTTCACAAAATTCATACGGAATTAAATTTTTAGTTTTTTCAAAATTCTCTAATATTTCTTGACAATATTTCAAAGGTATGCGCAAAATTTCATATAAAATTACACGAATATCAAACTCACTCACCGTTGATTTTAAATCAGTATTAAGCTTCAAAATGGTTATAGCCGCATACACAAGTTTATTTTGTATAAGTTTTTCACTCCCTGTAAGATAAAGAGGAGTTATGTTTTTAAAATTTTCTTTCAAAGAAAATCTCAACATTTCATCAACAATAGGAGTAACAATTGAAATCTCGCAAGGCAATATCCCAAAATTCAACAGAGATTTCACTTTTTTCACCGCAATATCTATAATCTCAGAGCGTTTTGCACAGGAAACTAAAGAAAAATTTTCTAAAACATTAACCTTATTCTCAAAAATATTACCGTACAAACGCTCGACATCCCGAACCAGCTTTGAATTTTCATTCAAATCAATAAGCTCATAAGTTTTATCTTTAAATATAGTCTTGAGATGCTCAAAATTATTCTTATCCGCACTCAAATACCCGCATCTGCTCGAGCCTTCAGGGTCAATCGCGATATAAAAATCCGAAAGCTGTTTGGACAAATATTCCACGAAATCAATACAAATCGGAGTACATTCATCTGCATCATCTATAAATAAATACTTTATACCGCTGAAATACGAAGTATTTTTATAGACAAAATTAAATACCAGACATTGACGCAAATAATCAAACCCTCTAAGCTCCAAAGTTCTTTTTAACAGCTTACTTATAGCAAGAGAAGCCTCATCAGAAAAACCCTCTTTTAGTATCTTCGCCCTCTCCTCTACCTCCGAAGGTTTTAAATTGTTTTGAACAATTAAAGCATATCTTCTGAAAATCTGCTGCAATAATGACATTCTTGAGTTGTACCCTTTAAATTTTACATCTTTCAAAATGTCTTTTAATATAAATTGCGAAACTTCCAAACCGCAAAGATTTGGCAGAATTGCAGGATTATCAAATATATTTCTTTCCTCTAAAAAAGCCCAATTATCCAGTACCGTATTATATACAAGAGAAAAAAATGAATGGATCTGCAATCTTTCAATACAATCCACTTCCAATTTTTCATAAACTTTTTTTTGAAACTCTGATTTTCGAGTAGAATTTTGAACTAAAACCAAAATTTCCGAAGCACTAACACCATGATTGAGTAAATCAACATATTTATCAATCAACAACTCGGTCTTATCAGAAGCTAAACTACCCTTAATAAACAATTCAATACTCCTTATGTAGTATTTTAACATAAAATACCCCCCGCGAAAC
>JAFUUT010000104.1 GCA_017477685.1 bacterium
AACAGCAAAAGACGGTTTGGAAGCAGCCAAGAAAAAACTTGACGAAGCTAAAAAAGCATTAGACGATGCAAACGGAGCAATAAAGAAATATCAAGATAATGCTAAAGATATGCAAGCATTAAAGAGTGCTATTGACAGTAATAAAGCGCGTTTAGAAAAATTGAAACAGAATGAACAAAAATAACTTCAATCATTAAATGAAAAAATAGCAAAAGATGAGGCGCAAAATAAGAAACTTTCCGGAACAATAAACGGTTCTGACGGATATTCCAAAAAAGAACTTGGAAACATGAGAAAAATAGATAAAAACAACACTGAAAATCAAACACGCAGAGAAAGAAATGCAGAACTCATAAGCAGCCAATTAAAATTAAAAATACCAACAACAGGCGCTGACGGGAATGAATACAGAACAATGACATTGAACGGAGAAACATACTATTCTCGCAATAATCAAATGATTACCCAAGAAGAATACAACGCAGGTTTAGGTACATCATAATATAAATTTACAAACCCTTTACATTTTAAATCAAATAATATAATATACAAATATAGCCACGCAGTATTGCAAAGGCACAACAAAAAAAAGAACGGTGAACCCGTTCTTTTTTTCAGTAATAATGAAAGTCTGTAAGTAGTTAAGTAGATAAGTAGTTAAGTTCATTACAGTAATTAATCACAGAACTATTAATACAAATATCAATAACTCGATACTAACTTATCTACTTAAATAACTATCTACTTACATACTTTTAAACAGAAAGGTCGGTAGGAAATGAGACAAGAAATGAACAGATTGGAAATCTTAAACAAAATTACGCCGCTCATTGAAAACACAGCAATGAGGTTTAATCTTATCCCAATTGAAATCGATTTTTCAAAAGAAAATCATCGTTGGTTTTTGAGAATATTTTTATATTCTAAAGAACGCGACATAACCTTGGATGATTGTGAAAACGTAACAAGAAGTCTTGAAGGTTTTTTAGACGAATTAATTCCGGTAAAATACTACCTTGAAGTATCATCTCCGGGGTTAGAGCGCAAATTCAAATCCGAAAAAGAATTTCTTATTTTTAAAGGAAGAAGAATAAGCATCAAACTCAAAGAACCTTTGGAAGGGGAAAGTGAAAAAATTTTCAAAGGTGAACTTGTTGACTATGATACAAACGAGGGATTAACATTCTTCCGTTTTGATGACGGACAAGAATTGCATATTCCAAAAGACAACATTCAATCAGCAAAGCTATATATTGATTAGAAGTAGATAAGTAGCTAAGTAGTTAAGTTCGTTACAAAATAGGATTATTTATAATGTATTATCAAAATTTAGAAGTTTGGAAAGAATCAATAGAATTAGTAAAAGCAATATACTTATTGACACACAATTTCCCCGAAGATGAGAAGTTTGGTTTAACATCACAAATTCGAAGGGCTGTTATTTCAATACCATCAAATATAGCTGAAGGTTCAGCACGATATTCAAATAAAGATACCGCAAGATTTGTAGATATTGCTATCGGCTCTTTAGCAGAAGTAGAAACACAACTAATAATTGCAAAAGAACTGGGATATACAGTTAACATTTCCAAAGAAACAGAACAGGCAGGAAAGGTTAGTGCATTATTAAATGGATACAGAAAATATCTTAATAACGATACGAACTTATCTACTTAACTACTTATCTACTTAACTACATTAAACTGAATAGGTTACAAAAACGAAAGGATATAAACATGATTAAAATCGGAGCAGGAAACTTAAACGAAGTTTTTGAAGAATTGGAAAGAGAAAAAGGGATTTCCAGAGAAGTAATTGTTTCATCACTATGTGATGCGATGGTTGCAGCTTACAAGAAACATTTACACGTAAAAGAACTTGTAAATGTTGAAGCATTATTAGACGAACAAGCCGGTGAAATCGGTATATTCAAAGGGAAAGTTGTTGTGGACAAAGTAGAAGATCCTGATAATGAAATCTCTTTAAAAGAAGCAAAAGAAATTGATGAAGATGTTGAATTAGGGGATGAAGTAAGACTTGAAGTTACACCGGAGCAATTCGGAAGAATTGCTGCCCAAGCAGCTAATCAGGTATTAACTCAAAGAATAAGAGAAGCGGAAAGAAATCTTGTACTAAACGAATTTCTAGACAAAAAAGGCACATTGATTACAGGTATTATCCAAAAAGTTGATGACAGAAGAAATGTTATCGTAAATATTGGCAAAATTGATGCTATCATGCCTAAAAAAGAACAAATTCCGGGAGAATTCTACAAACCGGGTAACAGAATCAGAGTTTTTGTTCTTAACGTAAAAGAAACAACAAGACTTCCTCAAGTTATTGTTTCTCACGCACATCCTGAAATCGTTAGAGAATTATTTGAACTTGAAGTTCCTGAAATTGAAGACGGAATTGTTGAAATCAAATCAATATCACGTGAAGCAGGCTACAGAACAAAAATCGCCGTTTGGTCAAATGACCCTGAAGTAGATTCTGTAGGTGCTTGTATCGGGCCAAGAGGAAGCAGAATTCAAACTATCGTTTCAGAATTAAAGAATGAAAAAATTGATATCGTAAGATATTCACTTGATCCGGTTGAATACATAGTAAATTCACTTTCACCTGCAAGAGTAGTATCCGTTGATATTATGGCAGATGATGAATTTGCGCACGAAGCATTGGTTGTTGTTCCGAATGACCAACTTTCGCTTGCTATCGGACGTGAAGGTCAAAACGTAAGACTTGCTCACAAATTGACAAACTGGAAGATTGATATCAAATCTGTTGCTCAAATGGAAGAAGCTGAAGCTCAAGGACAGCAATATGAGCCAAACTTTGAAGAAGAAGCAGAAGAAACTACGGAAGATGTAATGGATTCAGAAGAACTTCAACAAGAAATTGAAGAAGAAATGAACCAGCAGGCATATGATGAAGAAGACCTTCAAGCCGCAGAAGAACCTGAGGAAGAAACTTCCGAGGAAGAAGTTGAATAAATAATTACATACTAATAGATATTAGGTCAGGCTAAATGCCTGACCTACTTCTTTATTAATCACTTCCTCCCTTGGGGGAGGATGTCACAAAGTGACAGGAGAGGGTACAAATAATTTTAGCCCCTCACCCTAACACTCGCCCACTAAGAAATACCGCAAAAGAGAAAATATATTGTGTCAGGCTAAAGCCTGACCTACTTCTCTCTAAAAGAAGGCGAGGGAAAATAATACAGCCCCGCAAACATTCACAATTATACAAGCCCTTCTTTCAATGCTTTAACGGCAGCTTGTGTTCTGTCATCTACAAGAAGCTTTTGGATAATATTACAGACATGAGCTTTTGCAGTATGAGAGGAAATTGTTAATTCTTCTGCAATCTCATTGTTAGATTTCCCTTCTACAATAAGTTTCAATACTTCATATTCTCTTTGGGTGAGATCTGCGTGCTGTTGGCGGAACATCGCTCGGGACATTTGCCTTTGAGGAATTACCCCTTGATTTTTATCACGTAAAATAGGTACAGCTAACGGGTCAATCCACATTGCACCATCTTTTATTGTTTGAATAATCATCCGCAAAATATCTGTATTAATATCTTTCATAACGTATGCACAAGCACCGGATTTTATTGAATCTACGACTTCTTCTTCACTAAGATGAGATGTGAGCATAATAATTTTGGCATTTGTATTGAGTTCGAGAATTTGTTTTGCGGCTTCAATTCCGCTCATATCAGGTAATCCGATATCCATAAGAGTAACATCAGGATGAGTTGTCTTATATTTTTCTATCGCATCTTTTCCGTTTTGAGCTTCAGATGCAACTTCTAAACCATCCTGCTCCTCAAATAACGATTTTAAGCCAAAACGCATAAGTTTATGATCTTCGACTAAGAGTAATTTTATATTGGTATTTATCATAATTGCTCCCTTTCTCGTATTCATTATAAAAACACACTCAAAATTTAATAAACCAATATGAGGGGATTTTGAACGGTATTATTTTATCGGGTTATTTTTGGATTTACATTTTAGTGTTAATTTTAATAAATATTTAATAGTTAAAACAAAGTATTTGTTGTAATGTTATATAAAGGAACATAATAAGAATGAACGAATTACAATATCCGGTAATAATTATAGGGAGCGGTATTTCAGGTTTGTATACAGCACTGAAACTTGAACAGAGTCTGCAA
This sequence comes from bacterium, assembly GCA_017477685.1. Taxonomy (GTDB): domain Bacteria; phylum Cyanobacteriota; class Vampirovibrionia; order Gastranaerophilales; family Gastranaerophilaceae; genus Zag111. Next base: position 4,189 of record JAFUUT010000104.1, read on the forward strand.
TATGGAAAAGTACTCATACTTACAAAAAACCAATTGACAGACAGCAACTCATATTATGCACAAGGCGGAATGGTCGCAGTATTGAAAGACAATACAAATGACTCTGTTGAACTACACTTGAAAGATACCCTTATAGCGGGGGCAGGTCTTAGTGAAGCCAAAACAGTTACATTTATAAGTAAAAATTCCGATAAAGTTGTAAGAGATTTATTAAATTTCGGAGTCGATTTTGACAAAGAAAACGGCGAGTTTACCCTGACAAAAGAGGCTGCCCACAGCGTAAACAGAATACTCCACTCCGGCGGAGATGCAACAGGCAGAGAAATGGAAATTGCTCTGGCAAATTCCGTAAAAAATAACAAAAATATTGAAGTCCGAGAAAATACAATCGTTGTAGATTTAATTACAAAAAACAATACGTGCTTAGGAGTTACAACATATAAAGACGGCAAATATGAAAAAATATATTCAAATTCCGTCATTCTTGCAACAGGAGGCTTGGGACAATTATACAAATACACCACCAATCCGATTGGGGCAAGTGCAGACGGTTTTGCACTCGCATACAGAGCAGGAGCAAAATTAAGAGATATGGAATTTGTACAATTTCACCCGACAGCACTTGCAATAGATGACCCGATAAATCATAACCGAATTCTGATTAGTGAAGCCGTCAGAGGAGAAGGGGCAAAGCTTTGCGACAAAAACGGTGTTGAGTATATGCACAAATATGACAAGCGTAAAGAACTTGCGCCTCGCGATATTGTTGCAAGAGCAAACTTTACTCAAATGCAGGAAAATAACCTTCCTAATGTTTATCTCAATGCAACAGTTATAGGAAAAGAAAAATTACTCAAAAGATTTCCGACAATAGCGAAAAAATGTGCTGAAGACGG
>JAFUUT010000105.1 GCA_017477685.1 bacterium
GGTATTATTTGAGAATCTAAATCACAAATAGTTTTTAAATCACTTTGGTATTTTAGTGCATTTTGTTCTGTTGATGTTATAAAAAGTAACTTTTTGTCTGAATATTTTTCTATGTTTGATAATAAGAATAACCGTAAAAAAGATGTTAAACCTGTTACACCAAAGGATTTGTTATCTTTTACTTTTATTCTAAATTCTTCATATTGAGAACAAATATCATTTGTATTAACGCCAAACATAAAAATATTATACCCTAAAATTTAGTATATTTCTGATGTTTTATAAAATTGTGCCTTCTCAAAATTTTGAGAAGGCTTGAGAGTTAAAATGTTTTATTTTCCCCTATTTTCAAACACTTGTAGTTAAAGATGGAGCGATTACTATAAATTGACGAACTAAATCGCTGTCCCATTGAACTCCTGCACCTTCTTGCAAAATAGCACAGGCTTTTTCTATCGGCATTCCTTTTCTGTAAGGTCTGTCACTGACAAGTGCATGATATGCATCTGCAACAGATACAATTCTTGCTTCTAATGGTATTTCTTCACCTTTTAAACCTTCTGGATATCCTTTACCATCAAGTCTTTCATGGTGATATTTTACTATTGGTATAAATTCCCTTAAAGCTTCATTCGGAGCAAGAACTTTTTCAGCACCTATTGATGGGTGTTGTTTCATAATTTCCCATTCTTCATCAGTTAATTTGCCCGGTTTTTTCAAAACACTTTCAGGAATACCTATTTTTCCTATATCATGAAGCATTGCACCTATTTTTATTCTTTCTACTTCTTGCTCAGGCATATTTATTGCACGAGCTAGAGCTTCTGAATATCTTGATACAGAAGTTGAATGACCTTTTGTATAAGGATCTTTTGCATCAATTGCACCGGCTAACGATGTTACCATTTCCATTAAATTGTTATGGTTGAGAATTTCTACATTATTTATTTTCTTAACTAATTCTTCTTCAAAATTTATACCGTTTTCAAAGTGACGTTTTGCTATTATTTCCGCAAAAGAATTTACTGCTATATCATCCCAGAAATTGAAATCTTCAGAACTTACTATTGCAGACATTCCTTCTTTATATCCTTTTGCTTGGGATATAAACATCGCCTGTTCTGCCAATATTAAAAGTTTTTCTTGGTCTTGTGCCGCATCAGGGTATGTTGAAATACCTACAGAAACTTTTACAGGACCAACATCATCCACAAAACAACATGACAAACTATATGTAATATATTCTGCCATATATTTTGCATTTCTTGTATCTGTTTCCGGCATTATTATTGCTATTTCATCACCGCCATATCTGCCGGCAGAATCTGTATTTTTTATATTTTGTTTTACTTTATCTGCAATAATTTTAATAACTTCATCACCTTTAGCATGACCTAGTTCTCTGTTTATTTTTGTAATATTATTTACGTCAAACATTATTACAGATAAAGGAGTATTATTATCTTTTGCTTTTGCAAGCTCTGTTGCAAGCACTTCTTGAAAACCTCTGTGGTTATACAAAGATGTCAAAGTATCTGTATTTGCAAATTTGTTTGTCTGTTCTAACAACTGAATATTATGAATAAACATTCCCATATAATTTGATAAAAATGTTATCATATTAACATTTACACTTGTTATTGGTTTACCTATTAGCATTACACCGATACATTTATTCACAGACATCATCGGAACAAGTACAGAACCTGATTTTGTCAAATATGGAACATTTAAATATTCAACATTGTTTTTATCTATTATATTTTTTGAATTGAAACACTGAATAATTGGATTTGCTTCATCTGATAAAAAGATTTTGGATGTGTAAGAACTTCCTTTTGAATATAAACGAACATTTATACATTTTGATTTTTCATGATAAAGACCAAACCCTATAAAATTCCATTTAAGTTTTTCAACAAAAATACTATTCAATTGAGAATATAAATTGATTATACTTGTGTTGTTTTGAAATGCATCAGAAACACTTTTCATTATTTCTGCATAATTAAGATTTGCATCAGATATGTCAGAAATATCCGTTATTGGAGTTGTATAAGATTTTGACTTTGATTTCGTAACATTGAAACTGTTTATTGTTTCAACAATATCTTTAAAATTTGCCCTATCCATAAACGGATTTTGAAATGGTTTTATTGATTTTTTAGATTTTTTTTCTTTTATCTCTGTTTTTTCGGCATACGGATTTTGGTGTGTTTTGTCATTTGACAAAGCACCTTGTTCTAACTGATTGATTATTTTTTCAATCGGATTAGATGTTAAGTCTTTATTTTTCTTGGTTTCAGACTTTTTTTGTTGTGATTTTTTGTTTAATCTTTCCAAAACTACGTACCTACTTCTTTTGTTTTTAAGTTACCTAATAATTTTTTTTTGACAAATTCTCATTATTTTTTTACATAACTAAACAATTCTAACCTACAATATATCCTCTGGCAATACTTCAAATAGATGGATATTATTAAGACCAAAAAGAGTAGTAACAGAATTTTTATTACTACACTTATAGTATAAC
>JAFUUT010000106.1 GCA_017477685.1 bacterium
CCGCGTCGTAAAAGAATGCAACATTGCGTTCAATGACGGTGCGCACATCATCTATGTAAACGGCAAATACAAGGGCAATGACCCGATGGGCGACCTTATGCATGACTTTCACTGCAAGAAGGCCGGAGACATGAAGAGCTGGATTCTGGCCGAACGGGCCAGGTACCTCAAGGAAAGCGACAAGGGGGTAAGGCACATGTGCAGAATAATGGAAGAATTTGCAAAAGAGGAAAGAAAATAAGAAAGGGAAGAGAGAACTATTGAAATGGCAGCAAAATTGCTTGAACTTGGAAAAATGACAGAAGAAGAACTTGCAGAAACATTTAAGCTCAATGCAAGGCAGATGAAGGCAATAAAGGAAAGAGTTGCGGTCTTGGCATAATATCACAAAGCCCTATAAGAAGCCGTTGTGACACAAGTTCTTTGACATAAAGCCGACCCTGCCAGTCCCACATATGGCGGTTTGTATGCATACGCGGCAAACAACCCGGTACGCTATATAGACCCGGATGGTAACTCTACATGGAGTGCTACAGAAGTTATTTTTCAGGGAGGTTTAGACTTTAGATTAGGTACTACTGGAATTACAGGAATAGTAGGGAAAGCTTATGTTACATTTACAAATGAAGATACGAATGAAAGTTTTTCAAAATGGTATGATATTGTAACTGTTAATTCATTGGGAATAAATGCTTTCATTGGTTTAAGCGGAGGAATAACATTCTATAAAAAGGAATTTGATGATAATATAAAACCAGAACAAGTTGCAGAAGATTATGAAGGTATTTTTGCAAACATAACATCCCCTCGGCTTGCGTTATTTAAGGGTAAAAGTTTTTATGGTTTTTCTGCATCCGGAACCTTTGTGTATGGAGTTGATAAAGATAAAGGTTTTTTTGGAAAAACGCCATGGAAGGGAATAAATTGTTCTGTTAGTTTTAACTTAATATCCGCATTATTTCATCCAGTTTCAAATCCGATTCCAACTTATAGCCTTACTTTTTCCATATATAAACAATCTAAAGATAAAAAAGGCAACAGAACGGAATGATCAGATTATTATGAATATTTCTTCAAGGCAAGGTTATTTTCTAACCAATTAAAACCAAGCGATCTTACAAGGTTAGCAGAAGATGTTGCAAATTAGACAGGGGGTGCAAATGGCGAGAATGAATTTTTTGAATTATCTTCCAGGTTCTATTTTTTGCATAATAATAATGATTATTTTGTTAAAAGGAAATGAGCCATGGAGATATAAAGAGCAAAAAAGACAAAGATAAGAATGGGAAAAGAAAATAGAATGGATAAAAGATGAGGGTACACACGATTTTTTTAGTAATTGCGAAATAAAATATACAAAAGGCTTCCCTCAAGGAAGTAAAATAGATTTAGACGAATTGGCAGATATCATTACTGATGCAGACCGCAATTATGAAATGGTCAATCGTGAGACACTTTTTGAGGAGATTGTTTTTTTGAATAAAATGTCTGAGTACGATATGAGTCTGCGTATTTATAGTTACAAGAGAAAAGCTTTTGTTGTGATGTATATTTACAGTGGCTCGATAGTTGCTGGAAGTCATAAGTATACATCAAAAAAACTTGTCTATTGGACAGAAAAAAATTTTCCTAAAATATTTGAAAAAATTAG
>JAFUUT010000107.1 GCA_017477685.1 bacterium
AGAATGCGACGGTACATCTTCAATTACAACGGAGCCTGCGCCAATTCGAACATGATCTGCAATAATTATATCCCCTAAAACTTTTGCTCCTGCACCGATAATAACGTGATTTCCAATAGTAGGGTGGCGTTTGCCGGTGTCTTTTCCTGGTCCCCCAAGTGTAACTTGTTGATATATCAATACGTCATCACCAATTATAGTTGTTTCTCCGATTACGACTCCTTCGCCATGGTCGATGAAAAACCTTCTGCCGATTGATGCTGCAGGATGAATTTCTATACCCGTAATTATTCTTGTCAGGTATGAAATCATTCTTGGTATAAGCGGGATATGCCATTTGTATATTCTATGTGCCAGTCTGTATGCAATAAGCGCATGCAACCCCGGATAACATAGAATGACTTCAAATATATTTTTTGCTGCCGGATCGTTTTCATAGATAACATTTATATCTTCGCTAACTTTCGATATTCCGCGTTTTATAGTTTCAAACATTTTAGTGTACCAATTTTGCAAATTTGCGTTTGCCCGCTTGTAATACTACATTTTCTTCAAATGAAACGGTATAAGCCATATCGGCAATTTTTTCACCGTCAATTTTTACTCCGCCTCCTTGAATTAAGCGTTTTGCTTCACCCTTACTTGCTACAAAATTCAATTCTACAAGTAAATCAAGCATTGATTTTCCGTTTTCGACTTTTACCTCTTGAATATCATCAGGTATCCCTTTGTTGGATACAACATTGATAAAATCTTCTTGCGCTTTGTCTGCACCGTCTTTGCCGTGATATTCTTCGGTAATGGTATGTGCAAGCTGCATTTTAAGATTTCTTGGGTTGATTGAACCATCTGCAATTTGGGCATCATATTTTTCCAAATCTTCTTTTGAGGTATCCGTTAACAGTGAAAAATAGCGTGTAATCATATTATCAGGAATACTCATCAACTTGCCGAACATATCTTTTGCACTATCTGTTAATGAAATACAATGTTCAGGATATGTTTTTGACATTTTTACAACACCGTCAGTGCCCTCTAATAAAGGCAAAAGTACAACCAACTGAGGATATTTTTTGCCGTATGCTGCTTGAATATCGCGTCCTAAAAGGGTATTAAATCTTTGGTCTGTTCCGCCTAATTCTATATCCGCATCAATTGCAACAGAATCATATGCCTGCATTAAAGGATAATAAAACTCAACAATAGAAATAGGTTTTCCTTCGGCATATCGTTTTGCAAAATCATCCCTTGTCATCATTTGAGCAACTGTTACTTTGCCTGCAAGTGCCAAAAGTTCCGTAAAGCTCATTTTATGAAGCCAATCTGCATTGTTTACAACTTCCGCTTGCGAAACATCAAGTACTTTTGACATTTGTTCAAAATATGTTTTTGCATTTTCTTCAACCTGTTCTTTGGTAAGTGCAGGGCGAGTTTCGGATTTCCCTGACGGATCTCCTATCATTGCAGTTGCTCCGCCGACAAGCAGAACTATTTTGTGTCCAAATTTTTGAAATTCTTTAAGTTTTCTCATAACAACGGTATGCCCGAGATGTAAATCCGGTCGAGTCGGGTCCATGCCGAGTTTTATTCTTAACGGAGTATTTGTATCTGCGGAATGTTGCAATTTAACCGCTAACTCCTCAATCCCTCCGGGTAAAACTTCTGCATTCCTTGCTATATATGATGCTTGCTCTATAAATTCTTGTCTGATTTCTACCATTGCTATCTCCTATTTATTTATAAATTCATTATATCAAAAAGATAATAAAAAATATTTTTGAATGCTAAAAGCAGCATAATATACTATGCTGCTTTATTACTTTAATATATTTAGTTTTCTATTATTGAGGCAGAGATTTATTCAAAAACAGATAATCCATATCTTCGGAATTATAACCCAGCAGTGTACCGACTGTGTCGATTAGTCGCATTCCGTTGACAGTTGCCCCTCTGTAGAAGTTGTTTGCTCTAAATTCTATTGCCAAAGCTTTTATATCAAGTTGAGGAGCTTTCTCTGCAATTAAGGCTTTTAAATCTTCAAAATCCATACCTTTTGCCTTATATAAAGCTCTTTCAACATCTGATGGGGTTAGGGTTAAATTATCAAGTCTTTCTCGCTCTTTCTGTGCTTGTTTTTGCTCATAATCAGAGTCTAAAACTATTTTTTCTCCGTCATAAATGTAGCGTTCTATGTTGTTGTATGTTTCTTCGTTAATTCCAATATTTAAAGTTGTTTCGTCTTTACGGGGGCATTCTCCTGTCCCGAGTATTTGGTTATTATTTTTATTTATATATGCGTAATACATTGTTAAATCTCCTTATGCGTTAGTACCAATTCTTCTGTAACCTTTTATCCAAAGGCTATATACTCCCCCTGCATTGGTGCTTGTTGAGGAGTATTGTGTTATCGTTCTACCTGTACCTACTGGGATTATTAAGTTTCCGTTTGTAGTTGGGTTAGTGCTGGAACTTGAAGTAGCCCTTACCGCTGCAAGATAAACTGTGCTTGTTTGTATATCGCTTGACAAACTTACTGTACAGAATTTTTTATCAGTCGCATTTGCTATAACTTCTCCTGAAATTAGAACTTCATAATTATAATTATCGTTTGGCAAATATGAGGAAATATCGTAAGTTGCGGCAGGCGTTGTATTGTCCCAAGTTACGCTATTTGCAATTTTATTATTTAGTGAAACCCATTGTCCGTCAAAATTTTTAACGGAAGCATTCATATTAGAGCCGTCTTTGTCAGCTTTAGCATTCAGGTCGGTTGCAATTTCGTCTATGTCTATCTGAATATCAGTTTTGGCAGATGTTGCAACTACAATATATATAAGTGTTTTTATTGTTTGAGGTTGTACAGTAGAAGAATTTCCGTATATTGAAGATGAACGGGATGCATCAAGTTCTATTCTTTTCAATTTTCCTGTGGAGTTGCCGCCGCCAAATGTAGCATAGTTTTCAACGGGTGCTTCTCCGCTTAATGCTCCTTCATAGTTAAGTTCTGTACATCTCGGAAATCCTTCCCCAAATGTCATAACCCCTGTAATATTTGGCAGACCGGCTTCAACAATATCGCCAATGGCATTCAAATCTGTTGTGAATTCTAAAATACTTGATATTTTCGGTAGTCTGACGGTATTTTCTTCTTCGCTATATACAAATTTCCCGCAAGAACCGTGTTCATTGACTGTTTGCTGCCAATCGGATTCAGTTGTAAAACAGTTTGGATACTCATATTCGTAATACATTTTGCGTATATGTTTGCAAAAATCCGAATATATTCCCTCAGGGGTAATAAGACTTCCATCAAGCAAATGTAAACTTGAATCATTCAGCGGAACTAAAGAAAATACAAATTCTCCGATATTTTTGCTTATAGAGGTATTTTTTATATTGTCTATACCGTCTGATGTTATGTTTGTGAGGTCAATATCTGCTTTAGCAGTATTTATTTCTTCAAGCTGATTGATTATCGCATTGAAGTTAGCGTTTACTTCCTGCGGCCTTGCAACTTCACCGGGGCCAAAGGAATAGGGTAAGCTATATACCATAAAGTTACTCCTTTCGAGGAGAGTACCTTATGAGAATTAATAAACAGAAAACATATATATTATACCATAAATGTTCGTTTTCTCCAAGTTAAAAGCTCTGAACAAAAATTTTCAGAGCTTTTTTAAAATGTTATAAATGAATATTTTATGTTTTAAACATTCTCAAATTCGGCATCATCAGGAGTATCTCCAATTGGTTTTTCAGGTTTTTTAGGCGGGATTACTTCCGGTTCTTCTGCCGGTACTTCCGGTTTTGCACTGGAAGTCGCTTCCGGTTCTACTGCAGGTTTGTCTTTTTTACTTTTGAATTTGTTTACTAATGATTTTCCTTTGTCTATTACGTAATCACTAAATTTTTTGATGCCATTAATGCCCTCTTGCAAGTATTTTTTAAACCCTTTTAATTCACCGGTTTCTTTAATAGCAAAGGCCTTTTTGAATAATACAGGCAATGCCACAAGTG
>JAFUUT010000108.1 GCA_017477685.1 bacterium
CTGTATTTTTAACTGAAAACAGTTTATCCATAATTATAGGGATTAGTGCAATTGTCAGCATAGATTTAGGGATTGCCGTTATGAATCCTGTTGAGAGTTTAAGAGTTTGAGTTATAAGTTTGTAGCTCCGTTGAGATAGATTTTTCAAGGTATTTGAGTTAAGGTATTTATCGGGATTTTTGTCTATTTTTTTTATGGCTTTTTCTACCGGTAATGCTACTGCTTCAACCATAGCAAATTTTACAAGTCCTGAACATATAGAATTTGACATTGCATATTGTTTATTCTCTTTTTCTGTGTCGGGTGTAATGTATATTGATAACGGTCTTATTGTGCTTGAGCATAATAATGAGGCTCCTGCTGCAAATGAAGTCCCATGTTCCGAAACCTTTTCCAAACACTTTAGAAAAGGTTTACTTTGTAATATTGTATTTGTTAGTTTATTAATTTGCATTTCCCTATGGGATTATTATATCACCAATATTATGCCAAATATTTTTGCAATGTTTCTTTGTTGAATACTTCAATGCTGTTTTTTGAATGAATAAATACCATTGCTGAAATTATGGATTTTAGGGTATCAAAATCAGAAAAAGCCATTTTGTTTCTTAAATCGTCCATATTGTTTGCCAAAAATTCCATAATTATTGTTTTGTCTTTGTACACAAGACCGGAATAATAGTCAAAAGATTCTTTTGATTTTATTCCTTCCAAGTATATAATATCAGGATTTTGGAACTCAATAAATCTTGATGCTTTATCCATATTGAAGCCTACATTCTCATTAAATTCACACTGATTGACTCCTTCAAGTTCGTATTTTGCGATACTTTCTAAAGTCATAACATTGCGGTTTTGAGATTTTGCAGCTTCGAGTAAAAGAGAATATATTACGTGTGTTTTCCCGCTTAATGCAGAACCGCAAACAAGTATAATCCCGGGGATTTCAAGGGCATTGCGTATTTCACCGAGTTCATTTTTTGAAGTGATAATATCATTAAGTGCTTTTGGCGGTTTGTATATTTTTAGGAATATTCTCTCTCCCATTATTGTCGGGAATGTTGAAACACTGGCTATAACAATTATGTTATCAACTTTGAAGCATAATTTCCCGAGCTGCGGGATTTCAGAAACTGAAGGATCCAATTCCGAAAGTGTTTTTAACTTGGCAACAAATGAGGATATTAAAACTGTTGGTATAAATCCTTTGTTAAACATTTCGCCTTGTTTTTTAAAATTAACACCCAAACCTTCATCGTCACCTTGAAAAACTACTTCGTGAATTTCTTCTAAGATTGCTTGTTTTAAAATCGCACGAATAATTTTTTGAATATGTTCATCACTCAAGTCTTCTTTGTGAAGCTCCTCTTGCCAATCATATCCGACATTCAGTTCTGTTGAAATATTTCCGACAGAAACATCGATTTTGTAATATTCATCAATCGTTTTGAGAATGGAATCTTCTGATGCAAGTACCGGCTCAATTTCGCACTCTGCGCTTTCCATCACTTTGTCAATAGCAAATAAATTCCTCGGATCAGACATTGCAACAGTAAGAGTGTTTTCTATTTTGAATAACGGTATTATTTTATATCTTCTTGCATCTGTATAACTTATATATTTCAAACATCTTTCATCAAGCTGATAATCTTCCAAATTAACAAAAGGAGTATGGAGTTTATCTTCCAAAAATTTTATAAGAGCAGCTTCGGTTATAAATCCGGAATCAATAAGCGCTTGTCCAATCGTAATATTGCGAGCCTGAGCAATTTCTTGTGCTTGTTCAACTATTTCGTATTGAACAAGTCCTTCTCTTACGAGGTCATATTTTAGTGTTTCAAGTGTTTTATTGGTGATTGTAGGCATTGCTGATTATTCTTCTTTTCCCAAATATTTTTGTACAACTTTAAGAACATCATCTAAATCAAAAGGCTTTGTGATGTATTCGTCTGCGCCGGTTTCTTCTCCTATCAGTTTGTCTTCTTCTTGAGAGCGGGCAGTAACCATTAGTATTGGAATATCTTTGTATTTTTTGTCAAATTTCAAAAGGCGGCTAATTTTAAAACCGTTTATTCTTGGCATCATAACATCTAGAATTATCAGATCCGGCATGATTTCTCTTGCAAGTTTCAAACCGTCCTCTCCGTTATATGCGCAATAACAAGTATAATTGCAGCCTTCTAAAACAAATTTCAAACTTTCAACAATGTCTTGTTCATCGTCAACAATAAGAATTTTTTTCATAATATCCCCTCTATTAACAAAAAATATAGCATACATTTAATACAGGGTAAAACTTGTTACGAAATATTGCTATTTTTTAACCTTTTACTCCGCCCTTTAAAATATCGTTTATAAAATATTTTTTGCCAAGCAGAAATATTCCCGTGACCGGAATTGTACAAATTACAGAGCAAGCAAGTAAATCTCCCCACAATGTGATTTCTCTAAAGCTGCCTTTAAAGATTGCAAGCCCTACGGGCAGAGTTCTCATGCTTTCTGTATTTGTAACGATTAAAGGCCACATAAAACTGTTCCAGCTTGATACAAATGTGAATATTGCCAAAGTTGTTATTGCAGGCAGGGCAAGTGGCATAATAATTTTGAAAAACATTTCAAAAAAGTTGCAGCCGTCTATTTTGGCGGATTCTTCAAGATCTTTCGGCATAGCGAGAAAATATTGCCTCATCATAAATATCCCAAAACCACCGAATAATCCCGGAACAATTAATGCTTGATATGTATTTATCCAGTGTAATTGCCTCATCAGGAAAAATAAAGGGATAATGTTGCATTGCGGAGGAACCAGCATGGTTATAAGAACAACCAAAAATATAGAATCTCTAAATTTAAATTTCAAACGGGCAAAAGCATATCCCGCAAGAGCGGAAAATAAAACCTGACCTACTGTTGTTACGCTTGCAACAAACAAACTGTTTATGAAATATTGCCATAACGGTATTTTTGTAAAAACGCTTTTGTAATTTTCCAAAGTTAGCGGGGAATAAAAAAGTTTTCCGTTTTGGTTGAATATTTCTCCGTTTGGTACGAATGACAGATTTATAAGAGCAAAAAACGGATATAGCATGCTTATTGCTATTAAGATTAGTATTGCATAACCTAATATTCTCCGCTTCTTCATAGACTGATTATACCACACTCAGCATTTGTTGTTTTATATTTCAATAAAAAAGTAAGATCCGATTTCTTTTTCTATGTCCATAAGAATTTGTGACGGCGGAATTTCAAGACCTTCTGCAATTCTCCAGATTGTAGACAATTGCGGATCTCTGTTTCCCGCTTCAATTTCTGACCATACTGATTTTGTCAAATCAATTTCGTTTGAAATTTTACAGATGGATTTACCGGTTTTGAGCCTGTATTTAAGGATTGTCTTGGCTAAAATTTTTCTGAATTTTAATTTTTTATCTTGCATATTACTTATAATTGTTTTAATATGAGAACACATGTTCTCAATAAAGAACAAAATAAACTTTAGACACATGGCTAATATATATTGGCAATTGTTTTTAGTAAAAATAAGAAAGTTACAAATAGCAGAGTAGGAATTGTATGAATATACCTC
>JAFUUT010000109.1 GCA_017477685.1 bacterium
TAGACAAATTAAAAGAATTTTTAACCGAAGATAATATTCATACTTACTCTGTTACAAGAGGGGAAAGTTACTTTAGGCAGGCATGTGCTCAAAGAATGAAAAATTGTTTCGGGGTAAATATTGACCCTGATAAAGAAGTTTGTTCGGTACTTGGTGCAAAGGACGGGTTGGCTAATCTTATCAGATTTATTATCAATCCAAAACATGACGACAAAGAAAAAGATATTATTTTAATCCCTGATCCGGGTTATGCTTCTTATAGTCAGATGGTAAAATGCAGCGGCGGTGTAGCTTATCCTATGCCGCTTACCGAAGAAAACGATTATCAGCCGAATTTGGAGGATGTATTATCCGAACTAAAAGAAAACGGATATGATGAAAAGAAGATAAAAGCCGTAATTATCAATTATCCTAACAATCCGTTAGGAGTTATGGCAAGCAGAGGTTATGTCCAAAGTGTTGTTGAGTTTTGTAAAAAACACGATATCTTGTTAATTTCTGATGCTGCATATTGTGATTTATATTATGATGAAAATGAAAAACCGTTTAGTGTATTTGAATTCAAAGGAGCAAAAGATATTGCGGTCGAAATGTACACTTTATCTAAGCCATATGCTATTACAGGCTGGCGTTTAGGCTGGTTGTGCGGCAACAGTGAAGTTGTATCAAGATTTGCAAAAGGAAAATCAACTATTGATAACGGCATTTGCAAAGCATTTCAAAAGGCATGTGCTTATATTATGACTTCTGCTGAAGGAGATGAATATATTGAACACGCCAATGCTGCATACAAACGCAAACAATCAATTATGTTAAAAGGTTTAAGAGAACTCGGCTGGCCGATTGAAGAATTGAAAATTCCGAATACAACATTCTATTTGTGGCTGCCGATTCCAAGAAAATACGATAACAGTACAAAATTCTGTGAAGATTTGTTGGAAAAATCGGGTGTTGTAATCGTTCCCGGTTCGGCTTTCGGCAAATACGGAGAAGGGTATTTCAGAATATCTTATGTATGCAGTGATGAAAAACTGCAAGAAGTCATTGACCGTATGAAAGCAGACGGTTTCAGATTTTAATTAAGAAATTTCTCTTATAAGCTCTTGTGCTTCTTCGCATTCAGGGAAAATCTCTGTTATTTTATTTAAATATTCCAGAGCTTCGTCTTTTTGCTCCATTTTGATATGGCATTTTGCTATGCTTAGTAATAAGTTTATATTTAACGGAGCCTTTTCTAAAAGATTTTTGAAGATTGTCTGTGCCTGATTATAGTTGCCAAGTTCAAAGTAACACAGTCCGAGCAAATTTTGTACTTCATGTGTTTTTTCAAGTTCGTATGATTTGACAAGATATGTTTTAGCACAGTCATAATCTTCAGCTAAAAAGTATATTCGTCCCGCTATGAAAAATAGAAATGCACTTTCGTGGGATTTTTCGAGTGCGGATTTAATCTGCTCCAAAGCTTGATCTATTTGTTTTAAATGTGTTTTGTTCAAAGCTGAGAATGCAAGTGCATTTGGGTTTTGCGGTTCAATTTCAAGAGCTTTTTGATACATTTCATCCGCTTTTTCAAAGTTTGAAGTCGCATGAAGAAAATTTGCATATTCTATTACTATAGAATAGTTTTCAGAATCATATTTGTATGCCTGCTCGAATTCATCCTTTGCGTAATCAAATAATCTTTTATTAAGGTAAATAACACCTAAATCTTTGTGTGCCGGTGCAAAATCAGGCTGAAGTTTGCAAACTTTTTTCAATATTTGTTCAGCTCTGTCAATATTATCAGTTTTTACGCATAGCAGTGCAAGTTCATAATGCGTTTCATATGATGTGGAACCCTGCTTAATAATTTTTTCATAAATCTCTTTAGCATTTGCATATTGTCCTGTTTTCATATATGCAGTTGCAAGTTTTTTCATAAGCGGAGCAGATTTAGGACTTATTAAAACTAATTGCTTTAAAAGCGCAATAGCGATATCATATTCTCCAATTGCTTCGTAGCAGCTTGCAAGGTTTATTCTATAGTTTATTTTTTGCGGATAGCAAGCAGCTAAATATTTGTAATGTTCAATAGCTTCTTTTAATCTTCCGGCTTTCACCTCAGAAACTGCCCAAGCTGTAATATAATTCTGGTCTTCCGGCTCTAATTCATTAGCTTTTGCAAAATATTCACAAGCTTGTTCGTGTTTATCCTGAATTTGAAGAATAGAACCTATGTTGAAATAAGCAAGAGAATCTTTTGGATCGATTTCAGCTGTTTTTTTGTATGTTTCAAGAGCTTCTTCGGTTTTTCCGGTTGTTAGATATGCCGTCCCCAAATTGTTATATAGTTGTATGTTGTCAGGATTTAATTCAAGAGCTTTTTTTATATATTTAATGCTGTCCTCAAATTTTTGAGCAGCCATACAAGCTGTTCCGCCTATATAATACAGAGAATAATCTTCTTCTTCAGATATTTTAATTGCTTTATCAATCAGTTCAATCGCTTTATCTGCTTCTTGATTTTTTATGTATGCGATTGCAAAACTTTTGTATACATCAATATATTCAGGCCGCAGTTCTATAACGGTAGAGTATGCGTGTTTTGCTTCGTGGAATTTATTTAATGCATCATAACAACAGCCCAAATAATACCAGCTCATTGCATCATCTTGAGAATATTTAACAACATCTTCCAATATTTTACGGGCGTTATCGTAATTCTCAAGGTTAACTTCGCATAATGCCATCATTTTTTGGCATTCAATA
>JAFUUT010000110.1 GCA_017477685.1 bacterium
GACTACATATAATAAAAAAAACGGGTAATTGCTTACCCGTTTTTTTATTTATTAACATAATTTACTTAATAATCTTAACAATGTCTTGTGTAATATCTTTACCGCCGTATAGTACTACGCTCTTGCTTAATACTACATCATATCCCGCAGATTTCGCAATTTCATTGATTTGTTGTGAGATTGATTGGTCTAAAGTTTGTAATTTTGCTGAATATTCAGTATCCATTTTCTCTTTTTTAGCAATCAATTCTTTGTTATACTTTTCTTCAGCTGCTTGTTTTTTCTTTGCATCAGAGATTGAAGCTACATCTTTTCTTGCTTTTTCAATGAATTTAATCATTTCCTGAGCTTTAAGTTGTTGTTCTTTTTTCAGCGCTTGAACTTGAGCAGATGCATTTACTACAGCAGGAACATCTACGATTGCAACTGAGCAATCTTCTGCATTTACGCTTAAACCACATAATAGTGCTGCGCTTACAGCTAATAACCCTAATTTTTTAATCATAACTATCTCCTTTTTTTTAATACATTAATGCTACCACAAATTTTTTTTTTGAATAGGTAGTCATCCGTTTGATTTATTTTTTTTGTAACATTCTTTACACGATATATAAAAGTGAGTATAATACATGATAGCAATCTAATTTTTACTATTTTGTAAAAATGTTGTAATAAAAATTTATAAATGCTTTATTATTAAACTTGTTCGTTGCAAAATATACATATAGATATATAGCTAGATATATAACGTAAAAATAGAAGGTGAATAGATCAATGAAAAAGATGAACAAAAGTAACAAATTGCTTAGCGCGATACTCGCTGTGTCGTTATGCTATGCGGTTGGTGGTTTATTCTCTCCTGCAAACGCTGAAGGTGGCGCTCCTGCATCTAACTTCGCAGGATATGGCTACACTCATGGTCAAATCCCTGTTATGAATGAAATTGGCGGTTCCAGCATTCATGACTCTGATTTGATGCGCTATGAGAAAAACAGCCGTATGAGAGAAATGGATTATTCTCATTATGAGAATGCAAAGAATGGAACAGGTGGTTCTCCTGTTAGCAACTATGCTGCTCCAAATGATGCGTATATGCGTGCAACCGTTGATGAAATCGGTTCTCAGGGTGTATACGTAAATTCTATTGAAGTATCTCCTTCAGAGATTCTTTCAAGAGATGAAATCAACAGCATTATCGGTCAGTACGTTGGAAGAAACGTATTTATGACTGATATTCAGGATGCAATCAACGGTTTGAACAGATTGTATGCTGAAAAAGGTTTTGTTACCGCAAGAGCTTACTTGCCTGAACAGACTGTTTCAAACGGAAACATTAAAATTGAACTTATCGAAAGTAGAATTGGTAAGATTTCAGTTGAAAACAACAAGTACACAACTGATAACTTCATTCTAAAACGTATGCCTGAAAAAGCAGGTCAGTTATTCGATATTGTTGACTTGGAAAAAGATGTTTTGGACTTCAACAGATATCATGACGGTGTTAACCTTTCAGCTAACTTGAAAGCAGGTACAATGCCTGGAACAACTGATATTGAGTTGACTGCTCACGAAACATTCCCGTTCCACTTAATCGGTATGATGGACAACGCAGGTCGTAGAAGTACCGGTCACTTAAGAGGGGGCCCGGCTATAGTAGCAGATTCTTTATTCCATGTTAGAGACCAAATGTCAATGGGGACATATTTCTCTAAAGGTGCTATAAGCCCATTCTTCGATTATAGCGTACCTATTAACAAAAAAGATGGTAGAATCGGATTTTCATTCTCATCTACTTTTGCGAGAGTTAAATATGGTCCGGCATATCTTACTAACTTAGGATTAAAGAGTAATTCATATATCTACACTTTGTACTATGATCAACCAATCGTTAGAACAAGAGGATTTGAATTCAAGACTTATGCAGCTTTGAATTACAAACGTGCTAGAACATGGTCAAGATACGACGGAGCTCTTGAAGAATTGTTTGGTTTCTCTCCATTCAACGATACTGACCAAGTTACAAGCTTTGATCTTGGATTTAACATGAGAAAAGATACTAAGTATGGTATTTGGTACTTCAACCAAATGGCAACTATGGCAGTTCCTATATTTGATAGTGATTCAAGTTACTTCAAATATTCCGGCGGATTGTTAAGATTACATGACTTCTCTCATGGTTTCATAGGTCAATTACGCGGTAGTTACCAAATTATACCTAACAGCAAATATATTCCTTACTTAGACCAATTCCAAACTGGTGGTTTGGCTACAGTAAGAGGTTATTCTGAAGGTGTATTGATGGGTAAAAACGGTTACTTCTTCAGTGGTGAATTAATGTTCCCATTGTTGCCAAGAACTATTAAAACCAAAAACGGTACAAAACCATTCATCGGAAATTACATCAAGGGTGCTGTGTTCGCAGATACTGCCGGTGTATTCCCATGGGTTGGTGCTGACTACTATGACGGAAGTTACTTCTTAGCTTCAGTTGGTATGGGTGTCAGAGTTCAATTACCTGGTGACTTGAGTGCAAGATTGTATTGGGGCTATCCTCTAATCAACAACAGATACGAAACTCACAGACATATGGGTAGATTCCACTTTGAACTTACATTCGAACCTGATTTCGATGCACTGTTGTCTAAGAGATCAACTAAGGCTAAACCGGTTGCTCAACCTCCGGCTCAGCCAAAACCTCAGGCACAACCTCAACCTGAACCGTTGCCTGATATGGGACCTAATAACTATGATGACATAAGACATTATGACTACTTGTTAGATGGTTCTGCAACTTCATTATAATATTGTAAGTAAAATATTGTAATATAAAATGAATGGCGACCCGAAAGGGTCGCCATTCATTTGTGTTATTATAACAGATTTAGCAATTGTTTATGAAGTCTTACATTGTGAACTCGAATGTAATCTATATTTTTGTTGATTAGTATGCTATTTAATGCAAGGGTATATATGTCCTTTTCTTGGTTTGTCGAGTTCGTCATGCCAAGTAAACTTTTTCTTGATATGCCTATAAGTATGGGGCATCCGATGGTTTTGAGTTCTTGCCATCTTCTTATTATTTCAAAATTATTTTCTTTTGTTTTGCCGAATCCTATTCCAGGGTCTATTATGATATTTTCTTTTTTTATCCCCTTTTCAACGGCTAGTTTTACTTTGTTGCTTAAACTTTTGTATATATCATCCATTAAATTCTCATAATATGGTGAATTTTGCATGACATCAGGTGTACCATTGCTGTGCTGAATAATAATTTTTACATGTGGATTTTTTGCAATTGTATCGGGCATTGTATTGTCAAAATCAAAGCCGGATACGTCATTAATGATTGATGCGCCAAGTTCAATACATTTTTGTGCGACTTCTGTGCTTCGTGTATCAATGCTAATAGGTATTTTTATATTATTTTTGTTTATATATTCCAATATTGGAACAATTTTTTTTATCTGTTCTTCTGCATTGATTCCTATTGCCCCGGGTTTTGTTGATTCTGCACCGATGTCAATAATATCTGCACCTTCGTCAATAAGTTCGTGTAAATGTGTTATGCTGTCTTCGTACTCATAATAATCTCCACCGTCTGAAAAGGAATTTTTTGTGACGTTAAGTATTCCTATGATCTTAGTTTTTATTTGTTTTTCTTTTATTTGGATTTTTTCTTCTAAGGCTTTTCCGAGATCTTTGAGTCCAAAAGGCTGCAATTGCATTTTTTGAGCAATCTTTTCAAGTTGAGAGATGCTACCTCCGAGAATGCAGTCTGAGGAATCTGTTTTTCCCGTAATGACTTCTTTGTGTGTCC
>JAFUUT010000111.1 GCA_017477685.1 bacterium
AAAGACTTACTCAATCCTGAACTAAATATCAAACTTGGAAATATTTATTACGGGAATTTAAGAAACCAGCTTAATAACAACGATATATTAGCTGTTGCAGCATATAACGGCGGTATCGGTTCTGTGCAAAATTGGCAAAAAAATCTAAGCTATACAGATGTGGATGATTTTATAGAACAAATTCCGTATGATGAAACGAGAAATTATATTAAAAAAGTGTTCAAAAGCTATTGGAATTACACAAGAATATACCAATTCGGCAGCTAAACATTTTAAATTAATAAATTATCTGAACATTTACTTTTCTGGCTCTGGCTTTGTTATCAAAGTCGATTAAAACTATTTGCTGCCATTGTCCAAGCTGCAAAACGCCGTCTATAAGAGGGACATGAGTTGAATTACCTATAATAGACGCCCTCAAATGTGAATATCCGTTACCGTCATGCCACATCTCATCGTGATGGTACTCTCTATTCGAAGGTACAATTTTCTCCATTATCTCCGGAAAATCAACCAGCAGCCCCGGTTCAAATTCAATGTTCGTAACAGAAACAGTACTTCCCTGTGCATAAATATAAACTACTGCACTATGAAGTGTATGATTGTACACAACATTTCTGATTTGCGGAGTAATATCTATAATATCTGTATTCCCCTTGGTATGAACCGTAAAAGTTTCATTAATAATCGTCATAATATCCCCAAAATTCTTTTTTATAAATTTTATATAAAAAATATTTTAATTTCAATCAAAATTATTTTATTGATTTTATAATTATAAGATTTCTTGTATGATCTTCATCAAGCGGAAGCTTATAATCTATAATATCAACAATCTTTGCTTTATATTTTTTCAACACCGGTAATGATTGAGCAATTTCTTCAGAAGATTTGCGAGATTTATAAGCAACAAAATAGCCCCCGCATTTTAATTTCGGAATAGCATATTCTATAATATTTTTTAAAGAGGACACCGCACGAGAAGTTACAACATCAAACTGACCTTGGTAATTTTCAACCCTTGAACATACAACATCTAAATTATCTATACCCAAATTGCTTTTAAAAAGCTCAACAGCCCGAATTTTTTTTGCAATACTATCTAACGCCGTTATTTTTATATCGGGATAAGCAAGAGCAAGAGGGACTGAAGGAAATCCGCCACCCGTTCCGAAATCCAATATTGTTTCAGGTTTTGAATATTTTTCAAAAAATAATTCCATAGACAAAGAATCACAAACATGCTTTTCCCATAAAAACTGCTCATCATTTTTAGAAATCAAATTTAGTTTTTGATTTTCTTCTAAAAATAATTTCATATATTTTTTGAAAACAGCTTTGTCTGGCATCTGAATTACCCTTTACGACACTTCTTTATATAATCTGTCTTTGATGTAATTCTTGATACATCTTCTTTCGACAAAGATTCCCGAGCAACTTCCAATGCTTTTTCCATATAATTTAAAGCCTCATTAAAATCTTTTCTAAGCAGATAATAGTTCCCTATTTCATAGGTTATATCTGCTATGTAATAAGGTTCTTTAAGTTTCTGAGCAAATACATATGCTTCTTTTAAGTATTTCAATGACTGCTGAGGGTCTTTCCCCGAATATATTTCTGCCAAATGATGAGAAGTCTGATATAAGCCGTTATAATTTTCAGTTTGAGTATCTATTTTCATGCTTTGCAAATAATATTTTACGGCAGCTTCAGTATTACCGCTCTCATCTAGCAAATCCGCAATACTTGCAAGCGCTCTTGACAGATATTTATTTTTATTAAAATCAGGTTCTACATCTATACATTTTTTATAGTAAGTTAAAGCTTCTTTTGTATTGTCTTTCTGGTCGTTAACACTCGCAAATCTGTAATACAATTCCGCCTTCAATTTTCTTTCGTTTGTATATTCATCCAATGCAATCGGTTTATTATAGTATGTGTATTCTTCATTGATATTTTCACATATTTTACCTGACATTATATAAATTCTTATTTTTAATTCATTAGGCAAATCCGCTTCATTTTCAAGCTCATTAAGAATATATCTTGCGTTATCTTGTTTATAGATAATAAAATATATATTTGCCATCATCAATTTTACTTCTGCAACTTTTACATTATCAGACACATTGACATAATAATCCTGAGCATTTGTCAAATATTCAAGAGCTTCATACCACTTTGAAGTTTTTTTGTATATGTGCGCCAATTTTAAATATATAGTCGGTAAAAACTTGTCAAAATAATCATCTTTATTCTTTGTCAGGGCGTTTTGATATAAAAGTTCAGCATATTTGTAATTATATTTAGCTTCTTCATCTTTTGCCATATTCATAAGCTGAGTCAAACTATAATTGGTGCTTTCTTCAACCAAATTGTTACATTCAACCTTCTCGACAACAAAATCTTTTATATATCCGGCAATATCATCCAGCAAATTTTCATCTTCAAAGATAAAGTTTATATTTTCAATTTTATCTTCAACAACTTCATTACTTTCTTCTATTTCCTGTTTTTTATCTTCAATCGGCATCTGTGATTCAGGAGGAGGAATAACAAGAGGTGAAGGTTGAGTAATTATCGGCTTTTTAGGAATAAACATAGAATGATATTCTATTTCATTTCTCATTGTCTGACGGGATAACTTTAGATCTCTTTCTAACGGTTTGAGCGGCAATTGAGTATTATACAAATTTACACAAGCTTTATGCAATTTGAACATTACATTT
>JAFUUT010000112.1 GCA_017477685.1 bacterium
TCATTTGACGGAATAGGCAAAGCCGTTTTGAGGTTTTATGAAAAACATAAGATTAACAATACATTAGATAGTTTTTTTTCTAATATATTGTGGCTTTCTATAGTTTCTTACGGAATTATTTTTATGCTGCATCCGCTGTTGCATACATACATTGAAAACAAATATGCAATAAGCAATTCTGTTATACTATTAACCTTGATTTTGGTAATACCGTGCGGAATAAGACAAATTTTGTACCAGATTTTGAGAATAAAAAATCTGCCAAACATATACACCCTGAGTATTATACTCTATCAAATCATATTTATAATTAATGTATTATACTTTACCAAAATAATCCCAAAAGCCGATATTGTTACAGGTGCAATGATAATTTCCGTAGTTGCAACAGATATTTATATCATTTACAAAATAAAACCCTCTTTTAAATTGGAATATAAAATTGATAAAAAAATATTGAATGAAATTTTAAAATATATAATCCCGCTATTTTTTACCAATTTTGGCTACTGGTTTATATTGCACTTTTTGAAATTTGAATTCCAAAACTTGCACCAATATCTTAATACAGCAATTATCGGTGCATCATGGGTTATTGCAAACAACTTTATCCAGCCGTTAGTTACATTATTCATATTTTCAACTTTCCCGATTATAATCAAAAAATTTGAACATAATGCACCGGTAAAAAATTATTTTACAAATATTTGCCAGCTCTACATGTTCATATTTATACCGATTTTGAGTACATTCTGTGCGTATTCAAAAGAGATAAGAGCAATCCTTCTGCCGGATAATTACGACAAATCGGCATTGCTGCTTCCAATCTTTGCTATATGCATATTTACACATGAATTTTTAAAACTTATCAACGTAAAATATCATCTTAATAACAAAACATATATTGAAACCGCATTAACCATGCTTTTTGTCGCTTTGTCGTATTTCGGCACGGTATATATGGCACAACACGAATCAATGATAGGAGCGGCACTGATTGTTTTGATTTGCGAAACAGGTTTAGTACTGTCTAATATCCTCATTAGATTTAAAAACCTAAATTATATCAATTATACGCAAGTTTTAAAAACTTTGTTTTTCATGATTTTTATAAGTATAATTAGCTATGTGCCGGTTATGATTTTTGGCAATAATACTCCGGACAAAACCCTGTGTATTATAAAAATTATCATATTTATAACCATAAATTATACAATTTCGGTAAATTTCAGAAAATATTTATTAAAATAACAGGAAAAGAAAGAAAGATGAAAAAATACATAATATCTGTTTTATTACTACTCGCTCTATTAGGGGGCTTTGCAATATTTTTATCCCAAAATATAATGTCTTTTATTTATGTCAATAAGAAAGTAAATACAAACGGACTCGGGTACATCTCAAATCCTATAAAATATATAAAAAAAGGATTCAGATATGCACAAAAAGAATCCAAGGTTGATAATCTTGACTTTACATACTCCTTTATGAATGCGTATGGTTCAGGATTTATTGATAACAACCCAATTCCAAATGATTTGGATTTTGCAGTCGGAATTAATCTTGGCAAATATGATTACGATGGCAAAAACTCTTTAGAGATAGCAAAAAGCCTTGTAGATAGAATAAATTCTTTCTTATACTTTTTTAATATATATATTAATGAAAATGAAACAACAAGCTATTACACCGAAAATACTCCGATAGAAGAATTGAATAATAATGCGGTATTATACACAAAGCACGTAAAATCCATAGTTGACAATCTTGATAATGCACTTTCAGGGCATGAATATATGGCATATTCCCAACAAACACTGAAGGGGGACAGCGATGAACCTGTGCAAATCGATATTCCGTACATTATGAACCCATACGAAATTTTAATCAAAAATTCCAAGCCGATTATTATATTTAGCGACAAAGTTAAATATAACAACCATATGCCGCAATATTTGCGAGAAATCTCTATTGTTCCGGAATACAATTTTGAAGTCACATACAAAAACAGAACTTACTATATCGAGTTGATTCCTGAAGCATTTACAGGCGAAAGACTGCACCTTGCCAGAAGATTTTTTGCGCCTAACGTATTTGTAAGCCCTGTTTCTGATAAATATATCGCCAATCTTGAAATTCTAAATAATAACGATTCATACATAAGCCACAGATTACTGTCGTTTAGAAGACATTTGCAAGAAATTTTAAATATTACATACGTAAAAGACAGGCCTATAAAAATGTTTAAACGCCTAAAACAAATTTCCTGCATAATGTACCCTATGCTGACTGACGAGGAGTATGAATTTGTTGCAAATGTCGTAGAAACTCATCTCGGGAATAAAGATATACAATTGTTAAACGAATTCTTTAATATCAGCGGCAATGTCACATCTATTATCCAAAAAACACCAAGATTGCCTTACAAAATGGCAAAAAATAAAAAATTTTCTATCATGCATAAACAATTAAACGAAATAATATATGAACTTGATTCAAGAAATAATATAAAGAAAGAAACTATTGCTATGCTGAAAGATTTTGTCGGTAATGATTTAAAGTTTCTGTCAACCGAAACGACAAAAGAATATTTTGCCAATACAGATATTAACAAACTACTTGAGAATTACGGCAAATTATCCATTGCCGCCAACAA
>JAFUUT010000113.1 GCA_017477685.1 bacterium
CCCTTATTTGCACCGGATTCTGCCGGATAATAAAATGTTATTGTATTTACTCCTTTTTGTATATAAGAACTCAAGTCAACCCTGCTCATTCGCTCTTTTGAATCTAAATGAAATTTATAATTATTACCGTTTACATTCAAATCCAAATAACTCACTTTATATTTGTTATCTATAACCAAATACGCTTTACCATTTTTTGAATAAAATGTTCTTGCGGCTTGATTTTGCTCACTGTTCGCAGACAAAATAAACGGAACAGTTCCAAGAGTTATTCCTGTATAATAATGTTGAAGAATTTTTTCATAAGGCATACCAAGATCCGTTGCCATATATCCGGCACCATATTGGCTCATACCAACACCGTGTCCGAATCCGCCGCCGCATGCTTTAACTTTTACCAGATTGCCATTTTCATCAAATTCCTGTTTAAATACCAAATTTGCACTAGGCAAAGCTTTTCCTTTATGCGTAAATAATCTTCTTATAACAAGTTCTTTTTCGACCTTGTAATTTCCGTTATCCGTTTCAATTTCAAGGCTCATTATTTTACCTGAAACTCCACGCTCTAAAATATTTATTCTAAGTATTTTCCCTATAACCTGCCCTTTGTTTACAACAGGGTGAACAAATCCCGCAGCACTTTGAGCGGCAATATGATTTTGAACTTCTTGCTGTAATTCGCTTTGAGTCCATTCCCTTTCCCATCTGTAATATGAAGAATTTTTATCAAATGAATCTAATTTTGAGGTATAAAAATTTTCAACCGCAGATTCATTATCCAAAGGTGCAAAAATTTGATAATCAGGTTTTCCGACTAAATATGGCTTAATCTCTGCCGGAAACTTTTTGGTTTTTGGGTCTGAAAATGCATTATGGTAGCTTTCGGTATATCCGCCGGCAGTGGATGAATACAATGCTAAAATCAAATCCCAATCATATAGCGCCACAACCCCTCTGGTTTGTTCAACAGCCTTGTCAGAAAGTTCTTTTTCTGTATTAGCACCAAAATATACCTGACTTGCAACAGAATCAACAACATCATAATTCGGGTTAGCCTTTACACGCGGTGCAAGAGCATAATTTCTTGCAGCAACACTTTGAGCTTTTAATGCTTCCAGCCCAAAATGTACCGGCATCTCATTTGGTACAACACCACGCAAATATTCTTCAACATCTATACTGTTTACAATATGGAATTGTCCTGCGGAAGATGATGCAACAAGCTCAATATCTCCGCGGTACATTGCATTTTTACCGGCTCTTTTTAAACCTTTTATCCCAATCAAACCTGAATTTGTTTTAAATATCACAGGCCCCATAATACGCGCAATCTCAGCACCTGTAGAATCTTTTAATATAAAAATATTCCCGTCCATAGAAATATTTATTTCTTTAGCCGAATCATAAATCTTTATACAAGTTTGATTTTTATATATCCCAAATTGACTGTTTGAATATATTGTCGCATTTTTCCAGACGTATGAAGAAAAATCATTTGAACCAATTCCTACTCTGACAATTTTTGATTCCGGCTTATTGATGGAAATAGTTTGTTTTGCAATTTCTAAGGTCGCCGCAGGAATGTTGTCAAAAGGAGAAGCACCAACCTTTTCATAAACAAATAAAGCACATACTAATAACAAAATGGACAATCTTTTCATAATAGAATTATACAACAAATTTGGATTGTTTCATGATAAAATTTTCATAAGATGTTTACCAGAAACGAAATAATAGAAATTCTCAAAGATGATTCCAAGAATGATTGGTTATTTTCACTTGCGGATAAGGTAAGAAAAGAAAATGTCGGAGATGACATCCATTTAAGAGGGCTAATCGAATTTTCCAATATCTGCAAATGCGAATGCAAATATTGCGGCCTGAGAGCGCCGGATAAAAATATTCAAAGATACAGAATTTTAGAAGACGAAATCATACAAATTGCCAAAAATGCCGTTGATATGGGATACAAAACAATCGTTCTTCAATCAGGAGAAGATGCATATTATACAAAAGAACGTATGGTTGATATCATAAAGGGAATTAAAGAGTTTGATGTTGCCCTTACTTTGAGTATTGGAGAACGCACTTATGAAGAATATAAAGCATTCAAAGATGCAGGCGCGGACAGATACTTAATTAGAATTGAAACAACCGACAGAGAACTTTATAAACAGATGCACCCCAATATGGATTTTGATAACCGTATTAAATGTTTAAAAGATATAAAATCTCTTGGTTATGAGGTTGGAACAGGCTGCCTTGTAGGGCTTCCAAATCAAACATTAGAATCTTTAGCGGATGATATTTTGTTTTTTAAAGAAATCGGTGCGGATATGGTTGGAATAGGGCCGTTTATTCCTCATCCTGATACCCCTCTAAAAGATGCAGATACAGGAAGTTTTACACTTGCACTTAAAGTTATGGCACTTGTCAGAATTATGCTTCCTGATATAAACATTCCCGCAACAACAGCAATGGAAACCCTTAACCCTAACGGGCGCATAATCGCTCTCCAAAGCGGTGCAAATGTTGTAATGCCAAATGTTACATCACTTCAATATAGAGAAAAATACGAAATCTATCCAAACAAAATCTGCACCCACGAAAGTCCTGACAAATGCAGAGGCTGTATTGGCGCCAAAATCAAATCAATAGGCAGAAGTATTTCAACTACCTATGGAAACAGCCACAACAAAAATTAAAAATATTCTGTTTATATCACGTAATCAACAAACTTTTCAGGAACAGTATTTGCAAACGCCAACATACCATATTCTATATCGTCAGACAGTTGTTTATATGTTTTTGACAGTATGCTATAACTATTAGTATAGCCTATCGGATACCAAGAATATGCAGATATCGTTTTACCATCTTTGTTTTTTCTTGTCAGGGTTATTTTATAATTCCCCAATGAAGAGCAAGGCCCTATTGTTAACTTTTCATCTTTACCGTTTTGTTCTATTTCATCTGCAAACTTTTTAAGTCCGGGAGAATATAATCCTGTCTCAAACCCATACTTTCCCGCGGGAATAATATGAACCTTTGATTTTTTATCCCTATTCCAGCCTATATCCCTATATTTTATCCTAATGGTATCAAATTGATACAAAAATTCATCTTTGTTAATATCATTGTTTTTAATACCATCCTTACATTTTTTGTATGCAGAAAGCACTTCATCAGAATAAACGGGCGCCAGTGTAGCTCTGTAACCATTTTTTGTCTTTTCGGTTACAACCATATCCATACAACCAAGTACAGAATAACCACGTCCGCGACGGGAAACAAGAGTTACATCATCATCGTTGCCGTTGTTTTCCAGCTCTTTTATATCACGTAACAAACTGTCATTTAATTTATCTTTCATTTCTTCGTCATATGCTAATCCTGCAATACTTACTCTTGATGTAAATGCCGGTGAAACACCTATTTTTGAAATCATAATTTTATCCCCCTTTTTAAAGGTATAAAAGTACGTGAAAAATATTTTTTGCTACAAGAAATAATTTATGTAACTTTTTTGTTACAAAATAAAATTAAATAATATACTTCTGCAAAATAAGTTTTTTGAATGCTCTTGCATAAATGTGCTGAGGTTCTATTTGCAAAAGTTTTTCCAAATATACAAGGCATTTGTGATAATCTTCAAGTTTTTTATAAGCAGCTGCCATCGCATAAAGTGCATCCTGAAATTCAGGGTCAAGCTCTAATGCTTTTTCTAAATCTACAATTGCTTTTTGGATATCTGGATTTTGAATATCTTTTCTTGACAGAATAATTTTGGCACGGTTGTAATATGCATCCGTCATCTTGTCATCAAGTTTAATTGCTTTGGAATAATCAAGCATAGCTTCATCATACTCACCTAATGAATGATAAGCCGCCGCACGATAAAAATACGGAATTGCCCAATCTTTTTTAAGGTCTAAAGATTGGTTTATAAAATCAATCGCACTTTGAAACCGACCGTTTTGGAATTCGTATATGCCGTTATCCAAAAAATACTTGTAATCGCCCATAAAGACATTATACAATGTTTTGCAATGTATTTCAATGTTTTACCGTATAAGTCAGGCTAAAGCCAGATCTACGTTGCTTCCTCCCTCGGGGGAGGATGGCACAAAGTGACAGGAGAGGGAATATTGTGTCAGGCTAAAGCCTGACCTACATTGCTTAAAAAAATCATCACCCATCCCTACCCCTTCCCTCAATAGGGAAGGGAACTTAAATTATCTCCCCTTTATGAGGGGAGATAAAAGAGGGGTGCCAATTTGACTTAAAAAAATTATCACCCATCCCTACCCCTTCCCTCGTTAGGGAAGGGTTCTATATTTTACCCCCATAATATACGAAATATAAGTCCCTCACGCAACCGTTGGAAACAACATTTACCCCCTAGGCGGAGAGAGTAAAGATTTCGTAGATTTCTTCGTCTGTAAGCTCTGTAATAATCTTTTCGCCTTCGTAAACCGCCATATCGGCAAGCTCTTTTTTAGATTTTAGCATTTCGTCAATCTTTTCTTCAAATGTTCCGAGGGTAATCATTCTGTGAACCATAACATTTTTATCTTGTCCGATACGGTAAGTACGGTCTGTAGCTTGATCTTCAACAGCAGGATTCCACCACAAATCGTAGTGGATGACATTTGTCGCACGTGTAAGGTTTAGTCCGGTACCGCCTGCTTTTAGAGATAATATCATGACTTTTGGCTCATCATGATTTTGGAATTTGTCAATAAGTTCTTCCCTTTGAGGTACAGTCAAGCTGCCGTGGAAAAACAACGGTTCAATATTACATTCTTGAGCAATAACTTTGCACAAAATATCACCCATTTCTTTGTACTGGGTAAATATAAGTGTTTTTTCACCCCTATCAAGAATACTTTGAACAAGGTCAAGACATTTTTCCATTTTACCGGAAAGCTCTCTGCCCATTTCGCCTGTTTTCAAGAACTGATAAGGATGGTTACAAATCTGTTTTAGTGCGGTAATAAGTTTGAATATATTTCCGCGTCTGTTCACTCCTGTAAAACCGCTAATTTTGGTCATCATTTCATTAAGAGTTTTTTCATACAATACAGCTTGAACTTTAGACAAGTAACAGTATTCGTTGAGTACCATTTTTTCAGGCA
>JAFUUT010000114.1 GCA_017477685.1 bacterium
AAATTTAATTCAAGCATATGCAAATAACAATAACACCGCACTTTGGCAATACAACTCTGACAAAGTTCGTAAGGACTTTGATATAAATAAAGAACTGACTAATCACACATTTATAAAACCGCTTCCGGGGAACGGAACATTAGTAAAAAACAGTATTTTCGATACCCCGTCCGAATTATTTAAAGATTATAAATATAGTTTAAAGGCTTTTAGACATGCTTGGAATGGAAAAGCAAACGACCACGAACTCGGGGTGATAAATGATTTAGGAATGAAACTTGGCGGTATTGCTATTGCAGCATATTTATTTTCAAGAAACCATACTCCAAAAACAAAAATAATGGAATTTATCGGCTTTGCATCATTCTTTGCCGCTATGGACATTTGGCCAAAGATTGCACTTCAATGGCCGGCACAGCTTATTCACGGATTCAATGTCAGACAAAAATATCGTGATAATTCCAATACAAAAAAGAGGGTTTTTCAAGACCACCAATTTATACCTTGGGATTTATATAGTGATGAAGAAATAAATAAAATCGGTGATAGGATGAATGTTCCAAAGGATATGAAAAACCGCCGTGAATTTATTCAGGAAAAAATGCGCAAAATTGCACTCCAAAACAATACTATGTGGATGCTTACATCAGGATTTGCAACACCTATTATGAGTGCATTGATATGTAACATTTTAGCAAAACCTATTGAGCAGATACAACACAACCGCAGAACAGCTAAAGCCGATGCCCTGCTTGAGAATTTCCCTGTCGAGATTGCCAAACATAAATATGAAGAAAATACAGAAGTTCTAACTCAAATTCTTGAAGAAAATAAAGGAAAACCTCTTAATACCGAGCTAATAAAAAGAATAAGCGCACAACTTTCAGATGGTATTGACGATGGAACGGCAAAAAGTATTTATTTTGATATAAAGAATATTGCAGGTCCTGAAGAATCGTACACAATAGATCGTAACACCACAGATGCTTTGGTTGACTTATATAAAAAAGAATTTTCATCACTAAATTTACCGAAGAAGAATTTAGAACAACTTGTCCCAAATAAAAATCTTATGGCTAAAATCTTTGAAGATAACGGACTATTAAGAAGCGGCGTTTCGGATTTTACAACGCACATAAGAATTATACAAAATATTATATTGGATAATGCCGCTAAAATATACCAACCTGCAAATATAGAAAGAAAACGTATAGAATTTATATTAGATAAATCTATTACCCCTAAATCTTTACACGGGGATTCAAAAGTTAAACAAATTTTGAAAGCCCAAAAATCAAATATTTTAACAGAAGAACTATCGGACCGAATAATAAAAATTTCAGAGACTCTAAACGGTTTCAGAGCCAGATTATATGTGTTAGATAAATATGCATACTTAAAAGCTGCACAAGCGCCGGAAACAATCCTTGCAAATGTATGGAACAATACTGCAGACTCGATGGCTAAAATCTTTGATATTAAGCCTGAAGAAATTAAAGAAACGAGATATGACAGAAAACTTGTCACTAAATTACTAAAAGAAAAATTTGAAAACATAGCATCGAATGATGAAACATATGAGCGAGTTGTAAAAGAATTGAGTTCAAAACTTGCAACATTGCAACTAGAAACAGATTTTGGAGACAGAGAAAAAGTATTTAATGAAAAAAATCATCCATATCGCTCGCATGTAGTTCAAACATTCAATTCTACCGCAGATTCACTGGAGAAATTGAATATGCCTACTGTAGCAAGACGCTTGGTAGGATATGACAGGGACAAAGATACAACATCACTGAAAAATATACAACTTGAATTCCTTACAGATAGAATTAAAGGGGTTCGCACATCATTCTACCAACTGTTGAATACTTTGGATACTTTCAGAAGAATACATAAAAATAACATAGGAGAAACGGAAGAAGCACAATTTGCAAAACGATTGCTTATAGAAGGACATACTTCTGACTATGCGACAAAATTCTTTATTCAGAGGAACCCTGACAAAACAAAAAACATACCGACGGAAGAATATATAGATTTTTCTAATGATAGCAATTTCTTTAAAAGGGTTATGAATCTTATGTTTGGCGACAACCTTGCCGAAGAAACAACATTAAAAATTCAAGACTCATATGTATACAATCCGATGAAAAAATACAGACAAGAAATGTATGAAATTTTTGGAGACGAATTCTATTTTGCCAAACCGCACCACGTTATAAATAAAAACGGAAGAAAAGCGACTTCTGAAGAAAAATTTATCCAAAAAGGATGCTCTATTGATAATATGTTTTTAGATTTATTCAAAAATAAATACAATTCAGGCAAATGGCTCAAAACATTTGGGAAATTAGGTGCAATCATATTGGGAATCACACTTATATCACAGTTCTTTATGGGAAGAATGAAAACGAATAAGGAGACCAAATAATGATAGTAACAGCATATGAAAACATAAAACCGCAAATTTCTTATTCAAACCGTTTGAATATAAACCATTCACCCAAAGCAACAAATCAAATTGCCTTTCATGCCGGCAGCACAAATTTATTGTCAAAATATCTGGATAATCAGGCAAGCATAAATGTTCCGGCCGTAAAAACAACCGAAGTTCAAAAACCATATAAGAATGATTTAAGAACATTATTTTTAACAAATAATGCAAAGATTTTAGCAATACTTATGAGAACTTTCACCGCAAAAGACACCAATGGCAATGAATATATTGACGGGGATGAAAAAACAGGAACATTTTTAAGCGCAATAGAACGACTTGATGAAGTTAAAGAGCAAGGTTTCAATACTTTGCATATTTTGCCTATTAATCCTCCGGGGAAAAATAACGCATTCGGAATTGCAGGCAGTGTATATGCTCCGGAAGATTTATTGAAAATTGATCCGGTATTAGTAGATAAAAATGACCCAAGAACAGACAAAGAGCAATTTAAAGCTTTTGTTGATGAATGCCACAAGCGGGGCATTCGAGTGATGATAGATATGCCAAGCTGTGCATCTTACGATTTATACTTGGATAAACCTGAACTTATGGCGATAGAAAACGGAATAGCCAAAACACCCGGCGGCTGGGAAGATATAAGAATGTTCCAGCCATGGGACGATGAAGGTAAAAGAACCCTCAATCCAAAATTATTGGAATACCACAGACAGTTTGTAGATATGCTTATTGATGCCGGAGTGGACGGTATCAGAGCGGATGTAGCAAGAACTAAACCGGTAGAATTTTGGGATATTTTAATTCCATACTCAAGAAAACGCAATCCGGAATTCGCGTGGCTTGCAGAATCTTATACATATGAAGATGCGTCTCCTCAAGCAAACATGCCATATGACAGACCGGAGGACTCCTTGAGAGCAGGATTTGATGCATACTACGGTCAATACCATATATTCCACGAATGGCCGAATGCAAAGGCACTGCACAATTATGTAATAGATAATCTAAATTTATCGTACAGAGTAGAGAACGGCAAATCCGTAATTGGCTCTTTTGCAACACACGATGATGTTTCACCAATGTTCCACGGAGGAGAAATATATTGCAATTTAACTTCGGGACTGCAAGCAACATTGCCTATGATGAATCCGTATATTGTAGACGGTTTCCAAACAGGAGACAATTACATATACAAATACGGAAACACCAATACAGAAACCACATCCCAAACAGATTCAAATTATATGAAAGTCCATGAAGGTAAAATGGACATATTCAACCTCTCAAGAAAACCCGGAGGGAAATACCCTCAAATTGGCAAATTTATGACTGCCTGCTTCAAATTAAGAGATAATTATGAACATATACTTAGGAGAGGCTCATACATTGTACTTGAAAAAGAGAAAGATCCTCAGGATCAAATCATTGCATTTGCTCGGCACAGACAAGGAAAGACTCTTTTAGTTATCGCAAACAAAGATGTCAATCACACCGTATCCTGCAATATCAAAGTCCCAACCCTGAATGAACAACAACAGCTGAAGAACTTGCTACCATCTTACGGTAAAGAAAGCAAATTCCAAGTTCGAGGGGGCGAAATAGGTGCAGTTGTCGCTCCGGGTAGAATTCACGTTTTTGAAATCAATACTCCGAAAATAGAATTATATTCTGATAACGTATACAAGCAACATTAAATATGAGGGAGTTTTGAGAGTATAAAAGTAAAATGGCCTTTAATTTAAGGTCATTTTACCTCGCGTTCTTTAAAAAATTTACACCTTATGCTAGTATTTAACTATGAATATCGAGTCAAAAACATTAACATCATTAGAATTCAACATAATAAGGGAAGAACTCGCAAAGTTCGCAAAATTTGAACAAAGCAGAAAACTTTGTTTGAACATAAAACCTTTCGATAAAACTGAAAAAATACAACAACAAATCAAATTAACATCAGAAGCTAAGTATATACTTGATTTAGCAAAAGAAACCCCATCAGATTTTGTTGCCGATATTCAAAAAATAAAAAAAAATGCACTGACATCATATTTAGAAGAACAAGAACTCATTGATGTTGCCAAAACACTAAGGAATTCCAGACTTTTAAAAAGGTTTATCATAAATAATAGTAAAGAAGATTTTCTTATAAAGGAATCTGCATTAAACCTTGTTAGTGACAAATCAACAGAAGATAGAATTTTTGAAATTTTTGATGAAAATTTAAGGATTAAACAAAATGCAACTCCTGAATTGAAAGGTTTATATTCTTCTCTAAAAGATACAGAACAAAATTTGAGAGATACTGTAAATTCTTTATTGAATAATTCGGATTTTACAAAAAATTTACAAGATAATATCTATACTCAAAGAGATGAACGAATAGTATTTCAAGTAATAGCATCCAATAAAAATAAAATACCGGGAATTGTTCATGACGTATCGTCATCTGCCAAAACTTTTTATATAGAACCTGCGCAAATCGTACCTTTTAACAACAAAATCAGAGAAATCAAAGCCAAAATTCGCCAAGAATGTATAAAAATTCTCGTAGGTTTAACCGATTTAGTCCGAATTCATATGACAGAACTTGAAATAAGTGAAAGAATCATTTCGGAAATCGATTTTCATTTTGCCAAAGCAAGATACGCCATAAAGCTTCAGGCAGTTGAACCGGAAATCTCCTCAGAAAAATATATATATTTTGAAAATATGAAACACCCGCTCTTAATTTCACAAGGCGGAGAGGTTGTCGCAAATAATTTTGAAATCGGAGGAGGGAAATACAATTCTCTTATTATTACAGGTTCAAATACAGGCGGAAAAACCGTAACATTAAAAACTGTCGGCTTATTTATTCTTATGGCAAAATCCGGAATGTTTTTGCCTTGTACCTGGGCAAAAATATACCCTTATAAACAAGTTTTTGCCGATATAGGAGATTCTCAAAGTATCACAGAAAGCCTTTCCACGTTTTCTTCGCATATGACAAATATTATTGAAATCCTGCAAAAAGCGGATGAAGATTCTTTTGTTCTTCTGGATGAAATTTGTGCAGGAACAGATCCCGTTGAAGGGGCGGTATTAGCTCAAGGAATACTAAATAAGCTTGCGCAAAAAAATGTATGCGGAGTAATAACAACCCACTATGGAGAATTGAAATCATTAGAATATACCAATCCATATTTCAAAAATGCATCTGTTGAGTTCAATACCGATACTCTAATGCCGACATACAAACTGCTCATAGGAATTCCCGGACTGAGTAATGCCATTTCCATCGCATCAAATCTGGGGCTTGATAAAGATATAATAGAGAATTCAAAATCAATCCTTATTAATCAAAAAGACCCGACAATCGAAGTTGTTGAAAAATTACAACAAACCCACCAAAAATTGTCTAAAGACCTTGAAAAAGCACAAGAACTCAAAGAAACTTCCGAATCCATAAAAGAAGAATACGAAGAAAATTTAAATCAAATAAAAAAAGATAAAAAGAAAACACTAAAAAACATTAAAAACAAATTTGATATGGAAATAATGGAATCAAGAGCCGAGATAAAAGAAATACTTGATGAAATGCGTAAAGAGAAATCTGAAAAGATTGCCCGCAGAGCATATTCACGACTTGCAAAAATAGAACAAGATTTCAGAAATGATATAGATGAAGTTTCTGATAAAAATAAATATATAGAAATAGATTGGACTAAAGTTACCGTAGGAGATGAACTTATGCTCAAAGAGCACCATCAAAAGGTTACGGTTATAACTTTACCGGATAAAAATAAGCGTCTTACCGTTGATATGGGCAATATTAAGATGAAAGTAAAACAAAACGAATTAGCTGTCATAGATGAACATTATAAAGCCCCGTCAAAAAATAAAATTCCGGGAACTTCATTTAACAAGTTTGAATTAAAAAAATATTCTATATCACAAACATTGGATTTGAGAGGATACAGAGTAGAAGAAGCGCTTGATGAAGTTGAAAAATATCTTGATATGGCAAGCCTTGCCAATCTTTCACCGGTTTATATTATTCATGGGCACGGAACAGGAGCGTTGAAACAAGCGGTAAGAGATTTTTTAAAGAACTCACCTTATGTCGCAAAATTCCGTCCGGGCGGAGAATCTGAAGGATCTGACGGAGTCAGCGTTGTTGAAATAAAATAACAATTTGTAAATTTTGTTACAATTTCTTTTAAAAATTTTAAAGTTTGATCCTAAATATACCGTTATTATATTTGCACAGGACTATAGCCTATATGTTAAGAAAAGTTACATAAATAGTTAAAAAATGACAATTAATTTTTATGTGATGTTTTTATAAATATGTAGGTCTAAAGTGTAAAAGGACAATTATGAACGCAGAAGCTTTAGAACTATACTTCAGAAGATTACTTGATTTCCTAATGTACGCAAGGAATTATCTGATAAGACGTAACCCGATAAAGGAAATGTCAGCATCGATAGTAGAAGGTATCAAGGACTTTCTGACAATAAAAAAGAAATTGAAAATCGCTCAGTACAGGCTGAACTATCATCAACACCAATTGCAAAAAATGGAGCAGCTGATAGCAGAAAATAGCGATCACCATTTCTTAAAAGGTTCCAATATAGACCAAAAAAGGTAGGTAAAAATGGGATACATGGTAGCTAAAATCAGAAAACGTGAACTATTACAGCAAAAATCACAGCTGCAATGGCAAATGCTTTCTATTACTAACGCAAAATCTACCGCAACTAAGGCCGTTACTGCAATGATGCAAGTAGGAACCGACTATGAAAATGATTCCATAATCGCAAAAAATTTACAAGTCAGACAATATAAGTTGAAACTATTAGAAGAACAATTAGACGTTCAAAAGGATGAAATCCAGCAAAGAATGGAAGCTGTTGAAACAGAATTAAAATCTGTAGACGAAATGATTAAGACAGGCATACAAGAATCCTTCACTTATAAAATTGCCGCTTAATTTAGATAATTTTTTATAAGCTTCCGCTATTTACAAACAAGTTGATTATATCGTTCATAACAACGGCTTGACGCTGGAATTGCAGCGATTGCAATTCTAAATTACTGATTTGTTTTTTTTAGTCAATAATACTTTGCTGACAATCAGCAGCTCTGTGAGTCAAACTTTCTTGGAATTGTTTAGCTTCTTGAACAACACTCTGCATCGAAATACCGAGAGCTTCCATTGTTTGTTTAATAATAGTCGCACCGGTTTGTCTTGAAACCCCTACAGGTAATTTTGCTATTAATTTATTTAATATGGCGACATTCTCAGGCAAATCAATATCATTTGAAATATTTCCATACAAGCCCATTTTAGGAGCCATGGACTGATTTAAATTATGTTGAAATATTGTATCTATGTTTCTTGTATTCATACCGGTAAACGATTCATCATGAAGAGAAGAAAGAACATTAACATCTTCAACTTTGGAATTATCCTCAACGACATCTTCAGAAAAATCAGCATCGCTGCCGTTATCTTCCTGAATTTTCAAAGCCTCTACAATTTTTTTACCAACGCTATCACCAATATTATCCGTAGCCATTTTTACCTCATACTTTCATGCAAGACTATTATAGACAAGAAATATAAATTATGCAAGGTTGTAAAAAAAGGCGATACGCAAGAGTTTTTAGTGTTGTATCAAAAAACTCTTTATGCTAGCATGTAAAAGATAAAAGAGGGATATTATGGAAAAGATAGAAATATGTGATTTTAAAGAGCTTTCAAACGGCGAAAACACGCACCAGAAAGCATATATAACTCCGGTAGAAGGCGGAGTTGAATATGATATTTTGAGTCGAAATAAAGAACTTGGTTACATAGATTTTTTAAATTTATCAACTGCAATAAAGGTTAGTTCGGAGTTTTTTGATGTAGATTCCGTTGTTGTGGTAAAAGAAGCGAAAATATGTGCTGCAGCACTTGGATCTTGCGCAGAAGATGCTTTAGCAAAGGTTATAGATTGTGATCCGCTATCTGTATTCGAAAGTACACTTTCTTTTTCTAAAGAAGTAACGATTGA
>JAFUUT010000115.1 GCA_017477685.1 bacterium
CAGTGCTGATGGTGAAATACATGCAGTATATGAGGGACTAATTACAAAGGAACCTCGTTATTCAAAAAAATTTGTTGAGGATATATGGTTAAAAATTGCTGAGGCCGGGATTCATGTACATTTTTATTCATCTTATGATTTTGATTATTGCAAATATTTAGATGAGTTACATGAACTAATACATTATGAGGGAAATTTTTCATCTGCTGAGTTAGCTGAAGAAATGACTCGTTATGATTTGGGTATTTATATTTTAAATGATAATTTGATGACATATCCATATTTGAAAAGTGCATTTGGATTAAAACTATATGAATATCTTAATTCCGGTTTACCTATTGCAGTAGGTAACATGCCAGAGGTTATTAGTTTTGTTGAAAGGCATAGAATTGGTGGTTATGTTGATTTAAGTAGTGATATATTTGTGCAGATTAGGAATATTTCAAAACTTAATGTACCAAAAAATTTTCTTGAAAATTATGGATTGTATTTAGAGGATAAAGGTAAGGCTATTACAGAATTATATTATAGGGTCATGAATAAAGAAGAATATTAATAACATTTACTGTAGGAAATTATATTTAAAAAAATTATAAAATTAAATAAATGTAAAAATATAGTTGCATTTATAGTTATGTATCATCTAAGGTATTAAAAATAAATGTTATAAATAAAATGGGCTATGATTTATAAAATTACAAATACAATTTATATTTATTACTTTTACAACTAACAAATTAGATTTACATGAAAAGTTTGATAATATTTTTAAATTTTTATTGATAATAGTTATCAAAGTAATAATAAAATTTAGTTCCAAATCGGAGGATAGAGATACAATGAAGTCTGTTCTATTGGTAACGACATATTTTGCACCAGATAATACAATTGCAGCAATTCGTACAACGAAATTGGTCAAATATATGATCAAGGACGGATATAATGTAGATGTTGTAGCAGTAAGAAATAATAATTTAGGTAAAGACAAAATTTTGTATAATGATGTAAAGAGTGTAAAGGTTAAATATGTTGAAAACTCCAAACAATATAAAAGTTTCGAAAAACAAATTTATAAAATTTTTGGGTCTATACGTGAAAAAAAGTTTTCTGATTTATCTGACAGAAAAAGGTATAATAAAAAATCCGGAAAAATAGAATTCTACCCTTTTGAAACGGCACATCCATGGATTGCAAGTGTTTTTTATGGTTTGGCAATGCTGAAAGAGTATGACTTATATTGTACAATTAAAGATAAGATAAAAACATTTAAGCAATATGATTTTATGGTTACCTCATACGGTGATGAGTTTTGTTATTACTTTGGAAAAAAATATCATAAAATATATCCGGAAACAAAATGGATATTTGATGTGCGTGACGCAATATACAGATATAAATTTATCCCCGATCCTTTGAGTTTTATACCATTACATATCGAGCGAGTTGCTTGGAGACAGGCTGACGTTATAATTGGTATTTCTAAAGGAATATGTATGAGGGTTGATGAAAAAAACAGAAAAAAGGTGCATTTAGTAACTAATGGTTATGATAGGGGAGATAGAATAAAGCATGACAAAAAAGTAAGTCCAGATAAGCTTACCTTTGTTTTTACAGGATCAATGTACGGAGGAACAATAGATTTATCTGTTTTTTTTAAAGTTCTGAGAGAGTTGATTGATAATGGGAACATAGATAGCAATAAAATAAAAATTGATTTTGCGGGCACTGAGTCAGCAGCCGATATTTTCATATCACAGGCTTCAAAATATGACATGGAATATTTGATTGTAAATCATGGTAAAGTAGAAAGAAAATCTGCTCTTAGGCTTCAAGAATGTGCTGATGTTTTGCTTGCACCTTCATATGACTATGAAAACGGAAACGGGGGTATCATTACAGGGAAGATTTTTGAGTATATGACAGCCGAAAAGCCTGTTATTGCCATAATAACAGGAGATATACAACATAGTGAACTCGCAGAAATTGTACGCAAAACTAATATTGGCTTTGCGTATGAAGAAGCACACAATGACATTGATTATAAAAAACTATATCAATATGTATTGAACTTATATAAAGAAAAAATTTTATTAGGAGTTTTAAGCTATAAACCTAATATAGAGGAATTGAAAAAATTTGATTATAAATATCTTTCAAAAAAATTTATGAGAATAATGGATCCAAATTATAATAAGAATATGAGAGGCCAGAATGAGTAAGTTTGTTACTGTAATAGGTGCAAGACCACAATTTATAAAAGCAGCAATGGTTTCAAATTTGTTGCGAAGAGAAAATATTGAAATAATGATACATACAGGACAGCACTATGACTATAATATGTCTGAATTGTTTTTTGATGAGATGCATATACCGAAACCAAATTATAATTTGGGTATATCGGGAGGTACACATGCACAGATGACAGGAAACATGATGATTGCTATAGAGGATATTCTACTAAAAGAAAAACCTGATGGTATATTGGTTTACGGTGATACAAATTCAACACTTGCCGGAGCACTTTCAGCTGCTAAATTGCATATACCTATATATCACATAGAGGCCGGCACAAGGACTCATTGTGATACAAACCCTGAAGAAATAAATAGAATATGCACAGACCATATTTCAAAGATATTATTTGCTTGCACTAAAGAAAATATGAAAGAACTTGAAAATGAAGGCCTAAAAAAGCGCAGCATACTTTCCGGCGATTTGATGTATGATGCTTTTCTGAAATATTCAAAATATAAAACATATAAGGAAATAGATTTTTTTTCTTTAACAGGTGACCAAATAGATATATCTGAGGGTTATTATTATCTTACTTGTCATAGGGCTGAGAATACACATAATGACAGTAATTTACTTGAAATATTAAAAGCAATGAGTGAATTGGATAATATAACAATTTATCCAGTTCATCCGAGAAATAAGACGAGAGCGTTAGAGTTACATAGAAAATATAAATTAGAAAAGATTAAACTGATAGAGCCTGTTGGGTATATAGAAAGTCTTGCGTTATTGAAGGGATGCAAAAGTGTGGTAACGGATTCGGGTGGACTTCAAAGAGAAGCCTTTTTTGCTCAGAAAAAGTGCGTAACTGTACTTGATTTTCCGGTATGGCCTGAAACTATGGTGGATGGTAGAAATTGTATTGTACATCCTTATAAAGATGATATTTTAAATTGTTTGGAGAAACCACAAACAATTAATAATATGTATATGCCTTTTGGAAAAGGGAATGCCGGGGAAATAATTGTTCAAACCATTACGCAAAATATATAGTTATATATGAAAGGCAAAATATATTTTTGCATTTAATAAAATAATGAAAGAGTAGAGTTGATAATAGATGTATTTAAAATGTAATTATTTTAACCAAATTAGTAAAGAAATTAAAAAAAATAATAAAAAAATAGTTATG
Source organism: bacterium (assembly GCA_017477685.1). GTDB lineage: Bacteria > Cyanobacteriota > Vampirovibrionia > Gastranaerophilales > Gastranaerophilaceae > Zag111. The sequence continues at coordinate 3,428 of JAFUUT010000115.1, forward strand.
TTTGGTGTTGGTGTAATAGGTCAAATCATTGCTCCACAAGTGGTTAAAGATTATGGTCTTTTAGAGTATATCGATTGTTATATAGATAATGACATAAAAAAATGGAAAAATAAAGTGTCTATTTGCGGAAAAACGGTAAATATAAAATCGCCTGAATATTTACAAGAATGTAGTAAAAATACAGTTATTATGCTTAATATAAGCAGATTTTATGAAGTGTTAAATCAACTTGCACAAATGGAATGCACTTCAGAAATGGATTGTTATATATTTTCGATGCTTTGTGTACATAATTATTGTCTGCAAGAGTCCATTGGCGAAATTAAATTGAGTGATAAACCATTGATTCCAAAGAAAATTCACTATATGTGGCTTGGTAAAAAGATGATTCCAGACAGTCTTAAAAAATGTATAGAAAGTTGGAAAAGGTATTGTCCAGATTACGAAATAATAGAGTGGAATGAGGATAATTATGATGTCAGTAAGCATCCTTACATGGAAGAAGCTTATGAGGCGGGGGACTATGGCTTTGTTCCGGATTATGCTAGGTTGGATATTCTTTATACTCACGGCGGCATATATATGGATACGGATGAAGAATTATTTCGCAGTCTTGATACTTTATTATACCAAGAGGCATTTTGTGGCGTTGAAAAATGGCAGGACATAAGTTTTGGTGCATGTGCGGGTTCTATTCCAGGGCATCCCATGGTGAAAAAGTTTCTTGATGCAAGGGAAAGTCTGCACTTTATTAATTCTGACGGAAGCTTTAATCGAAATACGTGCGGTTTCTATGATACGCCAACAGCTTTAAATAATGGGTATATGATTAATGGTAAATGTCAGACGATAGGCGGGTTAAATATATATGGATATGATTATTTTGTGCCTTATGATTATATGACAGGAGTTTGCAATAAAACAAAGAATACATATTCGGTACATTGGTATAGTGGTGGTTGGCTTGATGATATGACAAGGAGAGCAAACAGAGTGACTGCTGAAAAATATGAAAAAATTTATAGGAAATGTCTTGCGGGAGAAAAATATGAACAAAAATAATGAAATGTATGAACATTGGTGTATTGCTTACAGAAAAAAACAAGATAAGTATTTTAGGATTATAAAGAATCCTTCGTGGGCATGGGCAGCTGATCCATTTCTTGTAGAATACAGAAGTGAATTGTATCTGTTTGCAGAATTATTTCTTTA